>JAFAMZ010000173.1 GCA_019232935.1 Silvibacterium sp. | reverse complement strand
AGGCTGCCATCTTTCCTTCTTCCACAAGCTGGCGCTGCAAGTCTGCTAAATCGAAGACCTCGCCTTCGGCACGTTGCTGAAATACTGCAGCAGAGAAGAAGCTCAAACCATAGTCGATATGCCGCATCCCGGGCTCCGCACGCCATTTGTCATATCGCAGAACAATTCCGTCTTCGAACAAAACGTTGCTCTTGTCCCAGCGATTGGCGTTTGCAAAAACGGTGATTAGCGCTGGCTTGGCACAGTGGCTAAAGGCATCCAGCACGGGTTTGAATGGGGTCATGAGAAAGCTGTCTCCGTACATCACACCGAAACAGGAGCCGAGCAGCGGCAATGCCTTGCGGATTGCGCCTCCTGTGCCCAAGGGTGTTGTTCCGTCCCTGGAATACCTGACGCGGCAGCCAAACTGGCTTCCTTTGCCCACGAAGCTCTCGATTTGTTCGCCGAAATGGCCGCAGCAGATCACAACATCCCGAACTCCCTGGGACGCGAGACGCCTCAACTGATGTCCTATAAACGGCTCACCCGCGACCTCCAGCAGCGATTTCGGAACGCGGGCAGCCAGGCTACCGAGGCGGGTGGCGAATCCCCCGGCGAGGAGCGCCAACGCTGGAACCCGGTTATTGCACAAAGGTGCGCTCATCGACGATAAGCTCCTTCAGGGATCGGTGAATTGCCTGCCTGCTGCTGAACTTGGGGCGCCATCCGAGCGACCGAAGTTTTGCAGTATCCAGCCGAACGATTGGAACATCACCCTTCCAGCCGCGATCTCCTCCGGTGTATTCCAGAACCGGCTTACTCAGACGGAGACAGTCCGCAGCAATCTCCGCGATTTCTGTCACAGTAATTGCATCGCCGGTACCCACATTGAATGCCGCGAAGGGGCTGCTGGTTCTGGCGCACGCAGTCAGAACGGCATTGATGACGTCCGACACGTGTACGTAGGTTTTGCTTTGTTGGCCGTCGCCCAGAATTCGCAGCCGTTTCGGGTCGCAGCGCAGGCGGCGCACAAAGTCAAACCCAACTCCGTGAGTTTGCCGCGCGCCAACCACATTGCCGAATCGGAACGCCCACGCCTGAAGGCCGAACATCGCACAATAGCTTGCGATGAGCGCTTCGCCGGCCAACTTGCTTGCACCATAAGTCGATACAGGAAGAAGGGGGCCATGGTCTTCCGCAAGCACAGTGTCGCCTGCGTCGCCGTAGATACCGCTGCCCGAGGCATAAACGAGATGCACAACTCCGGCACGTCGCATCGCCTCGATAATGTTATGAGTAAGAACCGTGCCCTGATGGAAGTCGATCGTCGGCTCAGTCGCCGCGCGAGCGATGTCCGGGTTGGAAGCAAGATGGATGACCATATCGTGGCCCCGGATCGCATCGGTTAGAGCATCCAGTTCGGTAGCTTCTCCGCGAATGATCTCCAGCCTCGTATCGCCACGCGCCAGATGGTGCTCGTAATGCCATTCCCGACCTGACGAGAAGTTATCGAATACCGTAACCTTGCGCACGCGGTCGAACTCCAGAAACCGGTCGATGAAATGACTGCCGATGAATCCTGCGCCGCCGGCGATAAAGCAGCTTTTGATCTTCTCAAGCTGATCGAGCGGCATCCATTCCTCCTTGCGAAGACATGCGATGAGATAAGACAATTCGACGTCGTCCCATGACCCCTCCCAGGAACACCAGGCCCTCAGGAAGGAGCTTCGGAATACAACGGACAACTCTTGTCAGGCTAGTTGGCGCAAAGGTAGCATCCCGTTTCGAAATAGCACAGATTACCTAAGTTATGAAGTACGACCACTTTCGCATTGACTTCACTTAGTTAGCCGTTGCTAGATTGGCACAGCGGTGGAGAGTCGGGCATTTCCCGCATGCAGTCTCGCGGTACGTCATTGCTGCGTGCCGTGCTTCGTAAATATCAAAGCATAACGGGGACATCGGCTCCGTCAGATTGTGAAGGGCACATTGGAAAGGCTTGTTACTGTAGGGCTGCCGGTCTACAATGCGATGCCGTACTTGCCCGAAGCCATGGAAAGCTTGAAGAGGCAGACGATATCGAATTTTGAGATTCTGGCAATAGTCGACGGCGCAACGGATGGCAGCCTCCAATATCTTGAAGCCGTTCGCGATCGGCGCCTCAGAGTTCTTATACAACCGAACCGGGGTGTGACTGCAACGCTGAACCGCATGCTTCGGGAATGCCGTACTCCATGGCTTGTTCGTCAGGATGCCGACGATGTATCGCACCCCAGGCGCATCGAGAGACTTGTTGCGGCGATCTTCGAACATCCAGATGCCGGCATGTTCTACTCGCTCGCCAATTATCATCCTGGCGATGCTGCTGTCGGGAATTTTCGCTGTTCGCGGGGTTCACCCTCCGGGTTGCGCAGAATAGTTCGTTCAGGGTATCTGCTCGCCATCTGCCATCCCAGCGTCGTTCTTAACGTGGACAAGACCCTAGCGCTCGGCGGCTATCGTGTCGGATTGCACAACGAAGACGCCGATTTGTGGTGGAGGATGGCACTCGAACAAGATATCCGCTTCATTTCTGAAGTGCTGGTAGGCTTTCGTCAGAATCCTGCAAGTGTGAGCGCCTGCAATCTCGCCGATCAGTTTGTCGCGGGAGTTTACGTTCAGTACCTTCTGCTTTCACACCTCTGGGAACTCACTCCGCGCAGACTCGGCGAGATCCGGTCAACTCTGGAAGGATTCTTTCCTCGTGCACTGCTTCAGGCCAAGGAAAGACTCAGAAGATTCAACATGCATCTGGCCGAAAGACGCACGGGCTCCGCGCTTGCGAACCTAGCCGGATCGATTGCCGCTTCGCCCAAGTACGTGGTACGACGGTTGTTCGATGAAATCCTGCCTTTCAACAGGGTTATGAATGGAGTTTCTCCAAAGCTCTTTCTCGAACGAAAGGATGCTCTCTGGTCATGAGAACCTCAGCGGCGAAACACGATTTGCGCTTTGATGCCAGTGGTTCTGCGGTCTCATTGAGTTCAATCGGTACGACGCCGAATCCGCTGCTTCCACGCTTGGTTATCGATCGCGTGCCAATCGATCGCGTAACCATGGATGCGGCAGTTCGGTGGAGCATTCATGCGCTGAAGCAGCGATCAAGCCGTCCCCCGCTTCTAATTATGGGCCCCAATGCACAGCTGGTGACGATCGCGTCGAACAATCCCCGGTTTGCGAAGGCTCTGCAGGATGCAGGTCTTGCGATTCCAGACGGAATCTCCGTGGTACTGGCATCTCGCCTTCTGGGCAAGCCGATTTCTGAGCGTGTTACCGGAGGAGACCTCATGGAGCAGCTCTGCGCGGAATGCGCAAAGGAGGGGCTTTCGGTTTTCTTCCTGGGTGGGCTGCCCGGGGCAGCAGATAAGGCGGCTCAAAAGCTTGAACGCCGTTATCCAGGTCTGAAGGTTGCGGGAACCTTTTGCCCTTCGCAGGGTTTCGAGAACGAGGCGGCGCAATCGGCACGCGTCCGGCAACTCATAACCGAAACAGCACCTGATCTTCTCTGCGTTGCTTTGGGAGCGCCGAAACAGGAAATCTGGATGCATGAGAACTGTTCCTCCCTTCCTATAGGGGCAGCTATTGCTGTTGGAGCCGCTTTGGACACGCAGGCCGGTCTCCGGAAGCGTGCCCCACGCTGGACACACAAAATCGGGATGGAATGGCTCTACCGTCTTGCCCGTGAGCCACGCCGCCTCTGGCGCCGGTACCTGTTCGGAAATGTGCGCTTTCTGGTTCTGGTTCTGCGGCAGTGGATTGCAGGCTCAAGCCGTGTCAGCGCAGAAGTCGCAACACATTCCGGCATCGTCTAAGCCGATCGTCTCATCACTGATTGCTTTAGCGCTCAACTGCATCTCACCGGAGAAATGATGGCCAGCACTGAAAGTCTCAAGGTAAAACTGTTCTGTGATGGAGCCGATTTTGCCAGTATCATGGCGCTCTATGCCGATCCTCGGATCAAAGGATTTACGACAAATCCCACGCTGATGCGAAAAGCCGGGATCCCTGATTATGAGGCTTTCGCACGCAGAGTTTTGCGGGCAATTCCCGATCGTCCGGTATCGCTGGAAGTGTTTGCCGACGACCCGGACGGCATGGAACAACAGGCCTTGGCGCTCGCGAGCTGGGGAAGGAATGTAAATGTAAAAATTCCAGTGACAAATGAGAACGGCGAGTTCATGGGTGACCTTATACACCGGCTTTCGAGTGCAGGCGTAACTGTAAATGTCACAGCAATCCTGACCGTCGAACAGGTCCAACGGGTAGCCGAAGCGCTTGACCCATCCGCCCCGGCAATTGTCTCCGTTTTCGCCGGCCGCATCGCTGATACAGGCGTCGACCCCGTTCCGGTGATGATAGAAGCCCTGAAGATCCTCCGATCACGGCCTCGGGTGGAGTTGCTATGGGCGAGTCCGCGGGAGGTGCTCAATATTTTTCAGGCTGACAGGGCCGGTTGTCATATCATCACAGTCCCTCCCGACATTTTGCAGAAGCTTAACCTTGTAGGAAAGAATCTGACCGCCTACTCCCGCGAAACTGTGCGCATGTTCCACAACGATGCCCGCGCCGCAGCCTACCGAATCGAGACGAGAACCCTCGCAGCAGCCCAGTGAGGGGGTCATATAGCCGCAGGGTGATACACTGAGGGTGTCCAGTAAGTGCTTCAACGCAAGCGGAGAGGTGGCAGAGCCCGGTTGAATGCACCTGACTCGAAATCAGGCATAGTCGTAAGGCTATCGGGGGTTCGAATCCCTCCCTCTCCGCCATCTATTCTGTGACTCGCAAGTCAGCCCATGTTAAAAGCCAGGTTCCGGGCAATACACCAAATAGAAAAGGGGCGGAGGCTGTTGCCACCGCCCCTTTGAGATTCAGGGATATCAGAAGGTAAACTTCATCTCGCCCTGGATAATGCGATGGCCGATCTTGGAGTAGGCCGTCCCGAAGTTTTCCCCCGCAACTGGCTGCTGCAACTGACCGCTGGAGTTGAACGTGAGATTGAACGCCGGATCGCCATTGGTAAAGGTGCGGATCGGGTGATTCATGAAGTTATAGCCGGAGAAGCGGAACTGCAGCTTCCTGTTCTCGGAATTGCCGAAGGTGAAGTTCTTGAATACCGAGAGATCGCTTCCAGAGTAGGCCGGGCCTTCTAGAGTGGGGAAGATGTAAGTTCCCTGCTGGCCTGGCGTCGCGTAGGGCGCAAAGCAATTGCCGTTTACGTATTGATTGGAATGCAGGCCGGCGTGCGGATTGCAGATCACCTTCGGCATCAGGGTGATGTCCGGCGTGCCTATCACATTCTGGTTGCTGGCCTGGATCGGCAGCGCGGTGGTCTTTCCCTGGTAAGTTGCGCCAGCCGGAATAAATGCGCTGTAGTTGAAGTTAGAGGTCACCGCAGCCTGCAGATCCGATCCACTTTGCCACTGCGTGATCCCTGAAATCTGCCAGTTATTCGCGACGGCCTTCAACAGAGCGTTGTCGCCGTTCCAGTTGGGGAACTGGTACACGTAAGCGATATTGAAGATGTGCGTGCGGTTGTTCGGCAGTGTGCCGTAGTCGCTCTTTAGATTAAGGGGATTGCCGGCCGGAGCGCCGTTCTCGCCGCGAATGCCGAGCGCCTTGGAGAAGGTGTAATTCGTCAGGAAGATGAAATGGCCCTGCTGCTTGTTCCATGTCACCTGAAGAGCGTTGTAGTTCGAGTACATCTTGTGATTGATAATTTTGATCGAGCTGTAGTAGTTAAACGGACGGACATTCTGTTGCTGGGAGCTTGTATAGGAGTTGGAATAGTTGCCGCTTGGCGATTGGCAATTCTTGGGATTCTTGATATCCGAAACCGAGGGGTCGCAGTTCGCCAGCCAGCCGATGCCGACGGCACCCGGAGGATTGAGGTTTGCGTTGAACAAGGTACCAACTCCGACGTCCGTGATGGTGCCGTTCCCGTTGTTCCAGTTGCTTAGGTAATCGGACTTGCTACCGAGATAGGAGAACTCGATAAGGCTTCTCCAGGGAGCCCGCTGGGCTACGGTGCCGCTCCAGCTTTGCGTTCTCGGCTCATAGTTGTCGTGCGGGTCGAGCGTGGTGATGCCGCCTGGGGCAGCCAGCGGCCCGGAAAGCGGCGGGAGATTACTGATCGGCACGCCGCTCAGGGTTGGTGAGGAGAAGGAGCCCTGGACGATGCTGTAGGCGCCATTTTGTACGTTTTGCTCGTCATGGAAGTGGTAAATTCCATAACCGCCGCGCACGACTGTCTCTCCGTTTCCGTGGGCATCCCAGGCGAAGCCTACACGGGGGTTATAGAAGAACAACCTGCTTCCGGAACCGGCTAGCGAAGTCGAGGAGTGGACTTTGTTCCAGTAGATTCCCGGGAAGGTCGCTCCATTGACCGAGCCCCCCTGGTTGGCGGCGTACGCATCGGGATACCAGGCGGAGAAGCCGTAGCCGGTGGTATCGGTCCATGGTCCGAGGTGCGATACACGCATACCGTAATCGATGGTGAGGCGTCGTGAGGCCTTCCAGGAATCCATCCCATAGAACTCTGTGGCTATATAACGGAAAGCGGGAACGACGTTGTAGTTCAGCTCCGAATACTGGGTCGCCTGCCCGATCAGCATATCTGCATAGGCGTTGCCGCTGGTGCCGCCTCCCCAGTTGCTATACACCGCAGTCCCGTTCACGTTTCCATTCCCGGGTTGTTCGTTCCAGGTGCGCTCCCAGTAAAAGCCGAACTTCGCCGTGTGTGTCTTCCAGACTTTGGAGATATTGTCCGCTACTGACGGAAGAGTCTTTTTCGCGTAGACAACTCCGCCCAGTTCAAATCCGGTGTTCAGCTGGTTCGAAATGCCGTTACCCCAGCCGGTCATCTCCGGATAGATAAGATTCTGTACGTTCGGGTGGCTGAAGAGCATCGTGTAGTTGATGCCAAGGGTGCCGCGGGCTACCTTGCTGGGATCCGCAAACTTATTCGGCAGGTTCAGGTAGACGTAATTAAAGATCAGCTCGTTCGTCAGCGTGGGGTTGGAGAGCTTCGTCGAACTGGCGGTAACGACATTGGAGACAGTGCTTTCGACGATTGGGCTCGGGTAAGGCGTGGTCGGATCGTCCCAGCTCTGAGCGTTCCCTGTCCACAAGGTGTCCAGGCTTTCTTCGGCGCTGTCTGTCTGCCGGTTATAGGAAACAAAGAGTTTGGTCGAGTCGTTGATGCTTGCGTCGATCCTTCCGCGAAACTGCAGCATATTCGAGTAGCGCGTCGACGAATTGATGTAATTGAACCCGTTATTTGCCCCCCCGCTCACCGGATTTGCGTTGGGCAGCGGGTAGACACTCATCATTCCGGATCCATTCGGGTCGGAATAGCCTGCATTCAATTTCCCGTTCGTGTAGGCCTTTCCACTCGGGCCGCCACCGTTCGGCGTGCCTTGAATCGCCGAGCCCGAAAGTGACTTCAGATACGTGGTGTCGCTGAAGTCCCCGTTGCGCATGGCCTGAGTGGGCACGGCAGCGCGATAGATGCCATTGTCCACGTTCTGCTTGTAGTACTCGGTCGCGAAGAAGAAGAATAGCTTGTCGCGGTTCTTGTTAAAGCTGGTTCCCGGAATGAACAGAGGACCGCCGATCTGGGCCCCGGGATACCAATATTTGGTTTCCGGGCGCGGCGCAAGCTGTTGCCCGGTTACGGGATTGACGCCGGCATTGTTGCCAAGCCAGTCATTGGCATTCAGAGCGTAATAGCGGGCATAGATGTAGGCTTCGCCGTGAAACTGCTGGCCGCCTGACTTACCGACGGTGTTGATGACCACCGGCCCCTTGGCTGAATCCGCCCCGAAGTTCGATGTGAGCACCGTGACTTCCTGGGTCATCTCCTGATTGGTGTTCATCGCCTGGCCGCAGTTGCAACCGGGATCGATGATGTGTGCACCGTCTGAGGTGATATCGAGAGCGCCGGTGCGCTGCCCATTGGCAGAGAAGGACCCAACCGGCCCGTTGCCGGTGCGCTCATCGGAGGCCGCGTAGGAACTTTGGTTCAGAGCCCCTCCGGTGTATGCCATGCCGGGCATTATCTTGATGAATTCCGCAGCGTTCTGGCCGATGATGGCCACATTCTGCATGATCTTTTCGTCGATCGTGAACGATTTCTCGCCGGAGTCGGTCGGGGTGATCTGGCCGCTGGATGCCTGGACGACAACGGTCTGCTCCTGCGATCCCGGCTTTAACTTGATTCCGGAGAGCAGGCGATTGTCATTGGATAGGAGGGTTATGCCGCGGCCTTCCCATTTGACGAAGCCCTGTTTTTCCACGGTGACCGAGTAAGTGGCTGGCGGAACTGCAGCGAAGGTGAAAAACCCTTCGGGGTTGCTTACGTCACGGCGTGTATCTCCGCTTGCATCATTGCGGAGAAGGACGGTGGCGCCTGGTACGACCGCCCCCGTGGAATCATAGACCGTTCCGGAGAGGGCCGCGCTGCTGCTTTGCGCACGTGCGGTTAGGGTGGAAAGAACCAACGCGGCGACGATTGCAAATGCCGCTCCTGTTAACAGATGTCTCCTGCAGGTACTCATTTGCCAGCCTCTCTTCAAATACAAGTCAATGTTTCATTCATGGTGCGCTCTGCTCGTCAGGCCCGCTCACTTGGGGTCTACGGCGGCCTGGGGTGGTTCTGCCGACGAGCCGGGTGCTAAATCGCTTTACTCATGAGTTCGCAAGCATGGAACCAGAGCAAGTGGACAATGAGCAAGGGGTTTCACCCCCAATTTCACGGTGTTTACCCCTGAAATTTTTGCGCCGGATCGCCAAGGACGACTACCCGGGAGACAATTTGAGGACTTGGCGGTTCAGGGCCAGTTAGGCTGTTCAGTTTTAAGGCGGTTGTATTCAGTCTGCTCCCGCCGCATCTCCTCAGTTCGGCCGAGCGCACGATAGACGTTCACCAGGTAGAGGCGGATTTTGGGGCTGGAGGGGTCCAGGCGGCGCGCCTCTAGGTACGCAGAGAGTGAGCGCTGGTCATTGCCCTGCGCTCGCAGCGCCTCACCCAGAGCCAGTTGCGCTCCTACCGAATCGGGGCTGAGCGCTACCGCCTCTTTGGCCATCTTGAAGGCATCATCGGGCTTTTGCTCGACGATATTCCGCAGCGCAAGTTGTACGCGGGCGGGAACACTGTCAGGGCTGACGCGGAGTTCGGTCAGGAACTCCGTGGCGCACTGCTCAGGATGGTGTGCAGCCAGGTAGGTTCCATAAAAGTAATGAACATTCGGGATGTTCGGCCAGGTGGCGACCAGCGTTTTGAAGTCGGATTCGGCCTGCGCAGGCGGCTGGTTCACGACATCCCAGAAGGTCTTGCCCGCCAGGCCGACCACATCGCGCCGGTCTGCCGGGACTTCGGAGGGAAGGATCGGCAGGCGCAAAGCCGACAGGCCCGCGGCAAAGACCATATCGGGGTTATCCCGAACCTTCAGCGCCACCTCCGCGAAGATCTCTTGGGCTACTTCAAAGGCTCCCTGCCGGGTGAGCAGCATGGCGAGGTGGTAGTTGGCCATGTCATGCAAAGGGCCTGCCTGCTCTCTTGGCGATACCAGCATGTGCCCCCTCTTCAGGTGTTCCAATGCCTTCTCGTACTGCTTTGTCCTAAACTCACACAGTCCGAGCAGGTCCCAGCCAGGCGCGGCCGAGGCATCGAGGGCGACCATCCGGGTAAGGGCATCCGAACACTCCGAATAGCGGTCGCCTTCATAGGCGATCATTCCGAGCGCCCACCAGCCCTGGGCCCAGTCGGGCCGAAGTTTGAGCGCCTCGGTGTAAAGCTTTGCCGCTTCCTCCGGATGATCGCTTTCATAAGCGTGCTGCGCGCTGGTGGATAACTGATCAAAGGATTGTGGCGAATTTTGCCCCGCCGCCGCCAGAGCGCCGGCCAAGAGAAATGCCCGGACAAGTGAGTTGAGAGGACTCACTTCGTCAGTTCCCGTCCTCGCTGCTCGTCCTTTGCCTGGATCGCCGCATTCAGCTCCTCGGCAACCTTTCTCTCGCGGCGGCCATCGTCGGGACGTCCCAGGCGAAAATAGATCGTCGCCAGGGTGCGGTGCGCTTCCGTGTATTGGGGGTCGTCCTTGACCAGCTCTTCCAACAGAGTCGCAGCACGGGAGTCTTCTCCTTCGTCTGAGTAGAGCCGGGCGAGTTGATAACGAACCCGCACATCTTTCGGACGCAACTCAATGGCGTGTCCTAGCTCCTTTTGCGACTCCCGAAGGCGGCCCTCTTCGCGGAGCAACGTTCCCAGCCAAAGAAGCGCGTCGAAAGAATTAGGATCGAGGGCCAGTGCTTTGCTGAATTCCGCTTCCGAGCCCTTCAGGTCGGAGTCGAGAAACGCGAGGCGGCCGCGAAGACTGTGGGCCTCAGAGAGATTCGGGTTCAAGGCAATCGCCTGATCGACCTCCTTGATCGCGCCAGGCTTATTGTGTGCCTGATACTGCGTGTACGCCATAAGCATGTGAGCTTCGGCGGTATCGCCGTTCTGGAGCAACCGCTCGATGAGAAGCGCTCCGCGCTCTGTCTGCCCTTGATGAAGGAAAGCAGTGCCCAGGAAATAGTCCAGGGCAGGGTCATCGGGACCCGCTGTGGCAATCGGATCTAGCAGCGTTACGACACGGTCATTCTCGCCCTGGCGCAGGTAACATTCTGCGAGCAGCAGCGCGACCCGGCGGCTATCAGGCTGGGTTTCTGGCAGGGCGCCATAAACCATCTCGAATTCGCGCACCGCCTGCTTGATGTCTCCCGCTTTGTAATAGGCCAGTCCCAGATTGAGGCGGATTCCATAGTTATCCGGAAGGCCTTTTAGTGCCTGTGTATATTGTTCTTCAGCTTCGGCGTAGTGTCCTTCGGCAGCAAGTGCCGCACCGAGGTTCGAGCGAACCCCGGCAGCATCCGGATGGACCTTCAGAAAGGCTTGATAATCGGCGATCGCTTCATCGAAGTGCCCCGACTGTTGCAGCTCGACAGCTCGCCGGAGCCGGGCCGAGTCGGGCTCCTGGGTAGTCGCAAGACCCGACATCAGCATAACCCACAATGTTACCCGCCACAGCAATGCTGGGTTCACCTTTCGGGCAGCCTCTACAGCTGCTTGCCTTCAGGCATTCTATTCCACCTGAAAATCGACGTTACCTTCCGCGCTCGCGCTGCCCTGCGTTACATCCATGCGGATCTGATAGGAGCCCGGAGTGAATTTGTCCGCAGGGAGGCTCACCGGATAAGGGATGCGGCCATCCTGTCCCGGAGCAGGCAGGGGCGGAGCATGCGCGCTTCCTAGATATTGCCCATCCTTATAGAACGCCATGGTCAGTTGCGGCGCATCCTTGATTGTGGGATCGGGGTAGACAGCGAAATAAAACGGCAGAACGTTTCCCGGACCGCCCTTCAGAGTGGTACTCAGGGTGGGAACGACTTTGCCTCCAGGAAAATAGAAGGGGTCGAGGATTTGATTGTCTTTAAGCTGGTCGCTTCGGCGCACCACGACAACATCGCTGATCGCGAGTTTGTTCGAGGTAGGCGGAACCATAAGAGTACTTTTCTTGACACCGACCTTTCCATTATTCCGATCAGTGATCGCGGCTTCGAGCGAATAGGTTCCGGGAGGCAATCGAGTAGGGAACGTCTGGATCAGATTGCTTTTTTTGCGGTCGTTCACCTGGTCCTGGGAGACCTGGACAGCGAGGTCCTTGCTGAATTTCTCGATTATTTCTCCAGTGGAGTTCCTGACCACGGCCAACATGGCCGCGTCTACAACCGCGGTCTTGCCGTCGGGCTGAGTCTTAAAGGTCAAAGCGCTCAGCGGCGCTTCCAGTGTCACCACGTACTCGATCTTAGGGCCGCGCTCGCTGAACCTCTCTGCTGCCGCCTTGAGAAATACGTCGGCCGGGGGCGGCTGAGAACTCAACGCGCTTAACAGCGGCACCTCGTAGGCGTATAGCTGTTGGCCGCCCTTGAGCTGGGGAACAGCGAAGTAACCACTCCGGGTAAGGACTGCGATCCCGGGCCGGTCTACCTTGACGGAAATTTTTCGGAACTTCCCGTCATAAGTGGCTATGTGCGGGTTGTAGGACGCCTCGTAATAGGTTCTAACCTCGTCCATTACGGTCCTCAGAGGCGCCCTAAGGTCGTTGGTTTCGGCGATAGTGACGCCCCCGGTCTGTCCGGCAAGATCCCGCAGCCATAGCAGCGGATTGGAGCGGATTGCGTTTTCGGCAGTCTCATCCATCCTGGCCTGCGAGGGCCTTACTTCCCCTACACCACCGCTCAATTGTTGTTGGCGGAGTTCGCCTAGCGCCCCACCCAAGTCCCTTCGGCCCTGATCGTCCTGGCTGTAAGTAACGAGGCCTTTGGGGTCAACCGTGTAGAAACTCACATTGCCGCGGTTGGCGGCGCTGATCATGTAGTTGTATTGCTCTTTTGCAATCTCAGGGATGAAGAGCCAAGGGTTGAAATAGAGAACCACCTTGCGGCCGGGCAGCCGCGATTCGGCGCGAACTATCGCCAACAGCGCATCGATCGTTGCGCGGGCGCCGTATTCACGGTCGGCGGCATCGGCCTGCTGAAGCATGTCATACTGAATCTTTGCCATCTGCCACGCCGCCTGGCCTGCGCCCGCAGTGGGGCCGCCAGGCGGCGGCTGGGCTGTGTCGCCCGTTGCGCTGCTTTGCGCATCGCTTTCACCCTGTGAGAGGGTGTTGGCCAACTGGGTCTTGATCTGCTCCGACTGCTTCGAATACTGGATGAAAGACCACATCGTGGCCTTGTCCACGGTTTTCAGTAGTGCTGCGTGATCGTCGGTGAAGGGCTGGAGGCAGTGCAGCTTCTGGTCGATGGTGAAAACTGAGAAGTAGAGGTTCTGCTCAGGCGCCATCTTGAGCAGGTCGTCCAGGGCCTGACGGAAGAATCGCTTACCATCATTATCCAGACCTTCAAAGACGAGGGTTACGAGCCGAAGTTCGCGCATCGGATCGAGCGTGAGCGGCTTGCCAGATGCGCCTGACATGGATTCTGAGGGGTTGGCAGGAGCGGCAGCCTGGCCTTCGACTAGGCCGAAAGAGGTTAAATGCTGCTCGATACCATCCTCGAATACATGGACCTGCTCTGGCTTTATATCGCGGACCGTCTTCCCGTTCTTGTCGCGAAAGACCATGTCGAGAACGACTTCCTGAGCTGTCGACTGAATAGTCGTCGGGCTGCTCTGCTTCGGTGCCTGGGATTCAGATTGTGGAGTGGCTTGAGCCGCAAGGCCGTACCCACAAAGAAGACACCCTGCAAAAACAGCGGTCGAACGATTCATGGTATGGAACTCCTTCGAAACGAGGTCAATCCTTACTTCAAAACGAGGTCAATCCTTAATGTAGCTGCCGGAGATTGGCTTCTTCAGGGATTTCACGGTGTATACCCGGGGGGTCTTTTCCTCCTATTGCGGTCTCTTATCTGTTTTGTCCCTCATCGATTACCTCGACGGCCCTGACCTCCGCATAATCCGACCTGGGCGAAAAGGCCACCAAGAGCTTGCCCTGGCCATTCGGGTGCAGACCCCGGAAGGTGCGGATGATCGGCCGGAAGTCCCCGCCGGCAGTTTGATAAATGTCGAAGTTCCGGAGCAGCATTTCGCCATTGCAGGTGACATCGAAAACCCTGCAGCCAGCACCCCAGCACATACCACTGGGAGCCGACGGCCCGAAGAAGGACTCCATAAAGTGGAGCCTCAGCGTATAGCTCCCCGCTGGAACTGGAATAGCGTAGCTGAAGTTTCCATACCGCTCTGCGGCATAAAGGGGAGGGATTCTGGAAACGTTTTCCGGGCTAGCGTAGGTAATCGTGCTCCCCAGCACAAAGTACTTGTCTCCGCTCCACCTCACTCCATTCTCGTCGATCAGATCCGCATTGTGAGTTGATATTCGAACTGGCTGCAGCCTTCCCGCTGTTCCTGGGCTTAATTCGATCGCAGAGATGAATGGCAGATCGGGAGCCGGCAGAAACTCAAGGTGCACTTTTCCATCCTGAGCCGGTGAGACATCGCGGAATGCGCGGATATCCACGGCCGCTGCACCTGCATCGGCAACTGCGTCGAATGACGTGAGGATTGGCGTGCCGTTCAGGTTTACCTGAAAGTGCCGCATATGCTGTCCATCATGCCTCGGGATGGCGTGCCGGATGGGATCGGCAAAATAGAGTCGCAGCTCATAAACACCTGGTGTGACTGGAATGTCGTATCGAAATCCGCTGGGCGCGTGCGGCCCGAGGAGAACGCCTTCCCGTATGGTGCTGAAAAGGATAGGGTCTGGGACAGGCGGAAATAAATCCTGCGGACCGGGTTTTGACGCCCCTCCCTGATAAAAGTTATCGGAGTCCCATCGCTGTCCTGCAGCATCGAAAAATGGTTCTCCAGCGTGACCCGAGGCAATTCGAATTTCGCCTGAATTCGCTCCGTGGATTAGCTGAACCCGGGTTGGGGGTAGGACGGCGGACTGATCCTGTCGAGGAGTTTCGGAAGCAGATATTCTGGACCGCAGAGAAGAGCGCGCGAACCATAGGAAGACAAGCCCCACAGCTATGACACCGAAGCCAACCCCTACCCTCACCAGGTAGGGCGGACGCGGCTTCTGCCCATCACCAGAAGAAACCGGTGAAGGGAGAGCAGCCCGCGGAGGATCGATCTCAGCCATTGAACCGATGAGGACAGATTCTTCCGGCTCGGCACCCACGCTGGTTTCCTTGTGCTCGCAGCGGGATTCAAAGGCTGGCAGATATCTGCCCTTGGGAATACTGATGATTACCGGCTCACATCTGCCGTCATTCGCGAAATGGTGCTCCAATTTCAGCCGCAGAAGGCGGGCCTGGGAGCGGACGATATTGTCCTCATTGGCGTTGTACCCGGGGGGCCTCCCGAACACGTGTATCCCGATCTGCTGTTCCGTTGCTGCGGCTGGCTGGTTCTCTAGAGCGCAGCGGCAGACGTATTCAAGGAAAGCGCGAAGCTTGGGAGAATGCTCAAATGTGCTGCTCTCCAATACCCGCCGAACCAGAGCTAACCGGGTGTCCCCCTGTCCTACACCACCCGTCAAAGCTGAGACGACACCGTTTTCACCTGTACTCACATTGATCTGCGACGCCACCCATTCTCCCTCGCCGGGGATTATTACACGAGAGAACGACACATCAATATGGCAAAATGAGTTACCGGGGAGTGTTCTTTTGTGCCGAAGTGAAAAGATCGTGAGCAGAGGAGGTAATTGCCGGTTAATGAGGGTCTGGCTCGCGGCGCTCTTACCGACGGCAACGATGTTATACGCATCGCCCTCATTTTGCGATAACGACCCCGCGTTCGCCCAGAGCAAGTCAGCGGTTCATGGTTCAGAGTCTTTCGAGGATCTGTCCAGACGAGCGCAAACCGAAATGGAAGCCGGAAAGACGACTGAAGCGATCCAGCTGTTCGAGCGGGCTACTGCGCTCCGCCCTGCCTGGCCGGAGGGATGGTGGTTCCTGGGAACTTTGTATTTCGATGGCGAGCAGTATTCGAAGGCGCGCTCGGCTTTCGAGCACTTCGTCTACGTTGAGAAAGATCAAGCGGGTCCGGGCTGGGGCATGTTAGGACTCAGCGAATTCGAACTCCATGAGTACCAACGGGCGCTTGACGCGTTGGAGCGTGGCAGGGCTGTTGGACTTGGGACCAATTCCGAGTTCGCAAAGACGGCGCTCTATCACGATGGCATTTTGAATTCGCTTCTGGGTCACCCCGAAGTTGCAATTCAGCGCCTGACCCGCGTTGCCGATATGATCGCCGCAGCACACCCGGAAGGCCCGCGAAACGCGGTTTTCGCGGATTCCGACCTGATCTGTGCCTTCGGAATTGCCGGACTTCGGCAACGCAAGCTACCGACCGAAATCGGGGCGGATGAGCTTCCGCTGATCCAAAGTGCCGGCCGGGCGCAGGCGCTGGTAGCACTGCAAGACCGCGTGGCGGCTAACGCAGAATTCAAGCAACTCGTAGCCCAATATTCCTCACAGCCTGGGGTCCACTATATGTATGGCGTATTCCTGCTCAAGGAAGATCCTCCTTTGGCGACCGATGAATTCCGGCGAGAGATCGATATCGTCCCTTCCAGCGATGCCCCAAAAATTCAGCTCGCCTTTGAGTATCTCGGCCAGGCCGAGTACGAGCAGGGGCTGAAGTTTGCCCAGGAAGCGATAGCGCTGGAACCGGACAACTTCGCTGCACATGTTGTATGCGGTCGGCTGTGGATGGGCGAGGGCAATACCGAAAATGGCCTGCGTGAGCTGCGAACTGCAGTGAAGCTGGCCCCTGGCAGCCCGGATGCCCACTTCGCCCTTGCGCAAGGGCTGGTCAAGGCTGGAGAGAAGGAACGCGCCTCCCGTGAATTTGCGGAGTTTCAGCGTCTGAAGGCATTGTCCGACGGACCCAATCAACCGAAAGAATAAGTGCGGACCAAAGTGTCTCTTGGAGAATGGCATCAACGTAAGCGGCCGGGTACACACGGTGGAATCGGGGAGTGAAATTTCCCGGTGGAGTATGAAATGCCGCGCCAGTTATGCTCTGATGTTCTGGGTACTCTTTAATAGTGCGGTGAAAGCTCCCGGCTATTTCCAACACAACCGGCGCATTTGGATGGCAGGTTCAATCGAGTGATGATGAAGCAGCTTGGCAGGCGAGATTTCCTTCGCTATTTCAGCTTATCGGGTTCTGGATTATTGCTGCCGACAAGTCTTGGAAGTCTCATTTGGTCCCAGACAGCCCCTCAAACCAGCGGCGCAACCCACAGCGCGAGCACTATCCGATTTGAAGACGTTACTGCGAAATCCGGATTGCAGTTCGTTGCCGACAGCTGCCCTACTCCGAACAAGAATCAGCCGGAAACCATGTTGGGGGGAGTCGGCCTGATCGACTACGACAACGATGGGTATCTGGACATCTTTTTCGTGAACGGCGCGGCTCTTCCATCATTGAAGAAAGACTCTCCGCGGTATTACAACCGCCTGTTCCGTAATAACCGCGATGGCACCTTCACCGATGTCACAGAAAAGACGGGCCTGGCGGGCGAGGGCTACGACATGGGCGTGGCCATCGGAGACTTCGACAACGACGGCTGGGCTGACATCTTTATTGCCAGCGTTACGACAAATCGCCTGTACCACAACAACGGAGACGGCACGTTCACTGACGTGACCGATAAGGCAGGCGTTGGCTCGCCCATGTACAAGGGCGAGAAAATGTGGAGCGCCGCGGCCGGATGGTTCGACTACGACAACGACGGCAAATTGGATCTCTTCGTTGCCAACTACTGCCGATGGCACGTGAACGGGGACCCGCTCTGCCTGAGCGGAGGACGCGAGCGCGCGTACTGCCATCCGAAGTTTTATGAGCCGCTTCCCTGCACGCTTTATCACAATAATGGCGACGGCACGTTCACGGACGTTTCCGAGGAAACCGGCATCTCGAAAACCCTCGGCAAAGGGATGGGCATCGGGTTCAACGACTACGACGGCGATGGTTTCGTCGACATCTTCGTCGCGAACGACAATATGCCGAACTCGCTCTTCCATAACCTGAAAGGCAAGGCATTCGAGGAGGTCGGGCTGGATGCCGGGGTCGCCTATTCCGAAACGGGGAAGGCTGTCTCTGGCATGGGAGCCGAGTTTCGGGATCTCGACAACGATGGCCTGCCGGATATCTGGCACACGGCGACCGAACTTGAGACTTTTCCGCTATTCCGCAACATTGGGAAGGGCATGTTCGTGGACTTCACGGGCAGGAGCGGACTCGCGGGCCCTACGCTGGTTATGTCCGGCTGGTCCGATGCCGTTGGCGACTTTGATAATGACGGCCTGAAGGATCTTTTCGTCGCCCGCAGTAATGTGCTGGACAACATTGCCGACTTTTCCAGCCGCACCTACGGCGAGCCATGTACGATCTTCCGCAATCTCGGCAAGATGAAGTTCGAGGATGTGTCAGTCCAGGCAGGAGCTCCCCTGACGACCCCCGAGCCATATCGGGGCGCGGTGATTGGCGACCTCTTTAACACGGGACGGCTGGATATCATAGTCACGGTTCTCAATGGAAAAGCGAAGATTTTCCGCAATGTAAGCGCCAACTCCAATAACTGGATCAAGTTTCAACTTGTCGGCACGAAAAGCAATCGCATGGCGATTGGAGCGCAACTGAAGCTCACCACCGAGGACGGCATCAGCCAGTACGATATCGTCTCGACAAGCGCCGGTTATCAGGCCTCTCGCGATCCTCGAGTGCATTTCGGGCTTGGGTCAGTCAAGACTTTCAGAGAACTCGAAATTCGCTGGCCAAGCGGAACCCGCCAGACCCTGCGCGATCTGCCCGCAAATAGGATTCATCGCATCGAGGAGCCCTCTGCGGCTCGCACCGGAAGCTAGCCGCGAAGCAGAATCAGCCTTGCAGCCGCAGACAGATCCGGCACGATAGCGTCAGGTTCGACACTACCCAAAGCGGGCGGCTCTGCGATCAAGACGGTTTTAGCTCCAGCGAATTTGCCGCACTCGACATCGGTGAGGCGATCGCCAATCATCCAGGAACCGCGAAGCTCGATGCGGAATTGAGCTGCAGCTTTCAGCAAGAAGTGCGGCGACGGCTTCCGGCAGAGACAAAAGCGCGCATAGCGGTTTCCGTCGCCGCCGGGATGATGAAAGCAGTAGTAGAATCGCGCGAACTCGATGCCGCGGCGCGTCAGGCCTTCAACCAGTCTGCCGTGAATTGCTTTGAGAACATGCAGGCTTGATTTTCCTTTGGCAAAATTCGGCTGATTCGAAACGAGAAATAGCAGATACCCAGCAGCTTGCAGCTTTTGCATCGCACTCAGGGCGCCCGGCACAAATTCGAAGTCGGCGGGTGTGAGGGGCGCCTCGAATTCTCCCGTTGCGGGATTGAGTACGTTGCGATTGATTACGCCATCGCGATCGAGAAAGACCGCTCGCCGCTCAGCAGACCTGTTTCTTCCCATTTCATTGCGTTCCGTTTGAGACGTGGATGAGAAACGATAAGGTGCCAGATCACCGCCTGAAACGACTCCGCCTGCGGAGTCACCGTATCTGCGGAAACAGTAGGAACAACGACGCATGCATCGGCCACTTGAGCTGTATACCCACCGTCGCGGCCTACCACACCGACGATTTTCGCTCCGATGCGTGCAGCCAGCCTGAGACTCTCCACGATGTTAATGCTGATGTTCTTCTCAACCGAGCCGCCGCCCACGGAGAAGACGAAGACAGCGTCATCTGCGCATAGGTGGCTTCCGCGAAGCCAGTTCGAATAGCAAGAGGCCCACCCCTCATCGTTAATGCGCGCCGTCAACTCGGAAACATTGTCGGTCGGAGCATAGCACTCGATTCCGGCGATTTTCCTGAAGTCGTTCACGGCATGGCCCGCATGACCCGCGCCGCCACCAACGCCAAGGAAGAAGACGCGGCCCCTGCGCGAGCGCGTCTCGCAGAGCAACTCCACTATCCGGTCGATCTCGCATCCGTCAACTGACATGGCAATCTGCTGGACTTCTCTGAGATAGTTCTGGGTGTACTGTGTCGCCTGCATGCTTGCTCCTCTTAGTGGGTTTCGAATTGGTTTGTACGCAGCATTGGGGCATCGCTTCGTACGGTATGTGCGGGATTGGGATGGTTAATTGATTGGCGTGCGGACCTGAGAACCTGGAAAAACTTCTTCGCGTTATTTCGCCAGCGCTGAGGAATGCATAGGAAAGCTGCCATCCACGCTAGAGAAGGGAGTGTAGGAGAACCTGCCGCGAAAAACTCACCCACAAGGCGCAGGTAAACCGCGGGACCTGCTTTGACCTTGACGGCTCGGGGCAAGCATTCCGTTGCAATGAAAAATGAATAGGCCCGGGGTGTGAAGTAACGGCGCATCTCCTGCGCCCATCGCAGCGAAAACTGCCAGTCGAGTACCCGACCAACACTTGGCCGGCTGTCGTTGGCACGAAAGATAGTTAATGGCTCGGACAACTGGTGAAAACCGACCCTGGGGTCGCGGGCAGCGCGAAGCACCCAATCCCAGTCCTGGTGCCTTTGCAGCCCGGCGCGAAATGGGATAGCCAACATCGTCTCGCGGCGCATGAGCAGCGTGGAGGTCTGCAACGTGAACGGACCATCCTCCACAGTTCTCCTGCAGAACAACTGTTCGCTGACCGGCAGCCTCGAGTCGAGAGCCCGGACCGGCCGGATGAGTTCGCTCTCTGGCGTGCGCACGATCAGTCGGCAGGAAATAACCGGAAAGTTCTGCGGGTGAGTTCGCGCTGCTTGCATTTGCAGCGCAATTTTCTCTGGCAGCCATTCGTCGTCGTCATCGAGGAATGCAACCCAGGCGCCCTTTGCCGCTCGAACACCTATGTTTCTAGCCTCTGAACCGCCCATGTTGATGGCAAGCGGGAGGACACGCAGGCGCTGGTCATGAATGGACGCAAGGCATTCCTCCGAAGCACGGTCTTCTCCGTCGATGACGACAATAATTTCGAGGGGAAACCACGTCTGTCGCAAGACGCTGAGAACGGCCTTACGCAGAAGCGACGGACGGTTAATCGTCGGGATCACAACACTCACGAGTTCGGGGCTGCTCAAAGGCGAACGGCTCCTTCCAAGGCTGAACAATCGCAACTGCTAGGACTACAACAAAACTCTCAGCGAAATCTGGGGCCAGCATAGGGCGGATTGCTGCAGAGCGATATGACAAAAAACGTCTTATCCACACTTTAGTAACGTTTTGGAATCCACCTGTTCCATAAAGGAACCCAAATCAGAAAGGTACCCGGTTTTATCGGTTTCTGCTGAACGAGTTATTCTTGGCCAAAGTTATGCGCCGCAGCCCCGCAGGCATCGTTCATTGGGCCTTCGACCCGCAATTCGGACCGGCGGACCGCCTGATTCCGCGATGGCTCTTTCTTCGTGCGCTGGGAGCCATCTACTTCTCGGCCTTCTATGCTTTGCTTTTTCAGGTTCGCGGCCTCATCGGAACTGACGGCATCCTGCCGGCCAGCGAATATATCGATCTCGCGCGCCGTTCACTTCCACCTAGCCTGCGGTTGTGGATTGTCCCAACGCTGCTCTGGTTCTCAGCAAGTAATGCCATGATTATGGCAGTGTGCTGGGCAGGACTTGCCGCTTCCATCCTTATCCTTTTAAACCTGTGGCCACGATTGAACTTGTTTGTATGTTTTATCTGTTATCTATCATTTGTCGCGACGGCGAGGGATTTCTCGAAATACCAGTCGGACGGCATGCTGCTGGAGGCTGGATTTCTGGCACTGTTCTTCAGCCCGAGCGGGGTACGGCCGGGATGGGGCGCGGAGAGTTCACCCTCACGCGCAAGCCTTTATTTGCTGCAATGGGAGTGGTTCCGCATTTACTTCGAATCCGGCATCATCAAGTTGCTCAGCGGCGATCCTGAGTGGCGTCACTTCACCGCGATGGATGAGTACTACCAGAACGGCCCGCTGCCGACATGGGTCGGCTGGTATATGGAACATCTACCTCACTGGTTTCACGCTTCGACAGTGGGTGCCACTTTGGGGATGGAGATAGCGATTGTGCTCCTTTTGTTCTTCGGCAGGCGTGCGCGGCTGATTTGCTTCTTCATTGTGACACCCTGGGAATTCGGGGTTATCCTCACGGCGAACTACACATTCCTGAACTATCTTGTGCTTTCGCTAGGCTTTTTGTTGCTGGACGACGGTTTTCTGCGCCGGTTTGTGCCTCCACACTTTCGCATGCCGCGGGCCGCAGCCGAACACGAGTTTCCCACGCCCTCAGAGACTCCGATATCGCTGTTAGGGAATGCCGAGGTAAGCGATGATCCGCAAATCGAATACCGCAAGCCTTCGCATTTTGCCGCATTCCGTCTGGCCCTCAGCGCGGTAATGCTCACCCTGGTCGCATACGTTACGACTCTCGAACTGATCATGATGCCGTTCCCCGCCATTCCTCTGCCCACTGCTCCGGCCCGGATACTCGAACCGTTCCGCATAGCCAACCGGTACGGGCTTTTTGCGATTATGACGCGCGGCCGTTATGAGATCGAGTTTCAGGGATCGAACGACGGGCAGACCTGGACGCCTTATCCGTTCCGCTACAAGCCGCAATCGCTGAATCATCCTCCAGGGATTTACGCACCTTACCAGCCCCGCTTCGATTGGAACCTCTGGTTCGCATCGCTGGGCGATTGGCAGCAGAATCGCTTTGTGGTTTACACCGAGATACGGCTGCTGACCGGCAGCCGTGACGTACTGGCGTTGTTCCGAGGCGATCCCTTTGGGGGACATCCGCCGCCATTTGTTCGCGCGGTGCTGTGGCAATACTGGTTCACTTCGATAAGAGAGAAGCGTGAGACGGGGAACTGGTGGAGGCGGCAGCTTCTGGGTCTCTACGCCCCGGTCCTGACCCGCCAACCGGATGGAAAGATCGGCGCCATCGAGTTCCCGCAGGAACTGCCCCCGCACGATTAGAGACTGCATAATCAGCAATATGAGACACGCTTCGATCGTCGGCTCGGGACCAAACGGCTTGGCTGCGGCGATCGTACTGGCGCAGGCGGGGCTTGAGGTCGAGGTGTTCGAAGCAGAGGAGCAGCCGGGCGGATGCGCTCGAACCTCGCCGCTCACCCTACCAGGCTTCACGCACGACCTCGGATCGGCGGTGCATCCGATGGGAGCTGGGTCGCCATTCTTTTCGAGATTGCCGCTGGCCGCGCACGGATTGAACTGGATTCACGGCGATGCTCCACTGGCGCATCCGCTCGACGATGGAACAGCGGTGATCCTGGAGCGCAAGCTAGACGACGCAGAGCGTGCTCTTGGCGAGGACGGAAAGGCATGGCGAGCCATTGTGGGTGGACCGGCGAAGAACTGGGCGACCTTTGCCGGCGAGGTCCTCGGGCCGATGCTGCACCTGCCGCGGCATCCGTTTCTGCTGGGCCGATTCGGAATAAATGCGGTGCTTCCAGCCAATGCATTCTGCGGGCTGCACTTCAAGAGCGAGCGGACTCGGGCACTGTTTGCGGGGATGGCGGCGCATTCCTTTCTTCCCCTCGATGCGCCGCTCAGCGCCGCGATTGGCCTCGTTCTCGGTGTTGCGGGGCATACGGTGGGCTGGCCGGTGCCGAGGGGCGGAGCGCAGGCCATCACCGATGCGCTGCTCGGGGTTTTAAGGAAATTGGGCGGAGAGATCCATATCGCGCGACGAATTACTTCGCTGGAGGAGCTACCGCCGGGGCTGGCACTGTGCGATGTGAGCCCACGCCAGCTGCTGGCGATTGCCGGCGAGAGGCTGTCGCGCCCATATCGAAGGACGCTGGAGCGGTTCCGGCCCGGACCGGGGGTCTTCAAGATCGACTACGCGTTGTCGGAGCCGATTCCGTGGAAGGCGAGAGAGTGTCTGCGGGCCATTACCGTTCACGTCGGAGGAAGCCTCGACGATGTTGCGGCGTCAGAGAACCTGATGGCCAGAGGCCGTCATGCCGAACGCCCCTTCGTGCTGCTCGCGCAGCCGAGCCTGTTCGACCCGGCGCGTGCGCGGGAGGGGAAACACACGGCCTGGGCTTACTGCCATGTGCCCAATGGGTCGCGTGTTGATATGACGGAGCGGATCGAGAATCAGATTGAGCGATTTGCTCCCGGCTTTCGCGATTGTGTGCTGGCGCGGTGCATCTCGACTCCGCTGGATTTGGAGGCGCGAAATGCCAATCTGATCGGCGGAGATATCAGTGGAGGTGCGATGACGCTGGGACAGACTGTGTTCCGCCCAAGTCTAAGGCAGTATGCGACGTCGTCTCGAGACATTTATATCTGCTCCTCTTCGACTCCGCCGGGCGGCGGCGTGCATGGCATGTGTGGATTCTATGCGGCTAAGGTAGCGCTGAGGCGCTGGCGGGGCTGATCCCACGTCCGCAAAAGCAGGACGTGGGACACCCCAGAATGGCGACTCAGTAGCGGTAGTGCTCCGACTTGAACGGGCCGTCCTGCGAGACTCCAAGGTACTCGGCCTGCTTCGGTGTTAACGTGGTCAGCTTGACGCCGATCTTCTCAAGATGCAACCGAGCGACTTCCTCGTCGAGTTTCTTGGGAAGAGTGTAGACGTCGACACTATAGGTGTCCCGGTTCTTCCAGAGATCGATCTGCGCCAGCGTCTGGTTGGAGAAGCTGTTGCTCATCACGAAGCTGGGGTGTCCGGTCGCGCAGCCGAGGTTCACGAGGCGACCTTCAGCGAGAACAAAAATCGCACGGCCATCGGGGAAAGTGTATTTGTCGACTTGGGCCTTGATGTTGGTCTTTTCGACGCCCGGAGCGGAGTTCAGGCGATCCATCTGGATTTCGTTATCGAAATGTCCGATGTTGCAGACGATGGCCTGGTCCTTCATGGCTTGCATGTGCTCGAGGGTGATGATGTCCACGTTGCCTGTGCAGGTGACGTAGATGTCGCCGCGGCCGAGCGTGTCTTCGATAGTTGTGACCTCGAAGCCTTCCATGGCGGCCTGCAAAGCGTTGATGGGATCGATTTCCGTGACGATGACGCGCGCACCCATACCGCGCAGGGAGTGCGAGGACCCCTTGCCCACGTCTCCGTAGCCGCAAATGACGGCAACCTTGCCGGCAACCATGACGTCAGTGGCGCGCTTGATGCCGTCGGCGAGAGACTCGCGGCAGCCGTAGAGGTTATCGAACTTCGACTTGGTGACGGAATCGTTGACGTTGATGGCGGGCACAAGCAGCTTGCCCTGCTCCTTCATCTTGTAAAGGCGGTGCACACCGGTGGTGGTCTCTTCGGAAACGCCGCGCCACTCCTTGGCAACGTTGTGCCAGTGATGCGGATCCTCCTTGTGGACCCGCTTCAGGAGGTCCTTGATGACCTGTTCTTCGTGATTCGACGAGGGCGTGTTGACCCAGTTGTCCCCCTCTTCGAGTTCGTAGCCCTTGTGGATGAGGAGCGTGACGTCTCCGCCGTCGTCGACCACGAGTTGCGGGCCCTTGCCGCCCTTATGGTTCAGCGCCTGGTAGGTGCAGTCCCAATATTGTTCGAGGGTCTCGCCCTTCCACGCGAAGACGGGGACACCTGCGGCGGCGATCGCGGCGGCGGCGTGGTCCTGCGTGGAGAAGATGTTGCAGCTTGCCCAGCGCACCTCGGCGCCGAGATCAACCAGCGTCTCGATCAGCACCGCCGTTTGGATGGTCATGTGCAGCGAGCCCGTGACGCGCACGCCGGCAAGCGGCTTCTGCGCGGCGTACTTGCGGCGGATGGACATTAGGCCGGGCATTTCATGCTCGGCGATGGAGACCTCCTTGCGGCCCCAGTTGGCAAGCGACAGGTCAGCGACTTTGTAATCGGCGGCGGTGCGTTCGAGTGTTGCTGTTGCCATTTGCTGTTTAAATCCTCATATCGTTAAATCACGATACATTGATATAATCACTTAACAGCCCATGGCGTCAATTGTGAAAATCCTCCGGGTTGTGGCCGATCCGAATCGGCTGCGTATCCTGTTGCTGCTGGAGCGGGAGGAACTCTCGGTCGCCGAGCTGCAGGAGATCCTGGCCATGGGGCAGAGCACCATCTCCACGCATCTTTCGCAGTTGAAGCAAGCCGGCCTGGTCGAAGATCGCCGCATCGGCAAGAACAATCTTTACAGGCTCAATCGCGAAAATGGCGCAGGCGTGCTGCGAGGGCTGCTCTCGCAGGCGCAGGGCGAAATTGCCGACGCAAAACGCGACCAGGCAGCAGTCAAGCGGGTGCTTCGCAAGCGGCAGGATAAGATGCGGGCGTTCTTCGATGAAGTGGCCGGACGCTTCGGGCGCAGCTACGTTCCGGGCAAGTCATGGAAGAGCGTGGCTGAGGCGCTGCTCAAGCTGATGCCTCCCATGGTGATCGCCGATCTCGGCGCGGGTGAGGGCGCTTTCTCTCTGCTGCTGGCACAACGCGCGAAGAAGGTCATCGCCGTCGATACCTCGGCGAGGATGGTCGA
>JAFAMZ010000132.1 GCA_019232935.1 Silvibacterium sp. | reverse complement strand
GACGCGCTTGAGATCGTAGATGAGCTGCGCGAGGTCCTCGATGGAGTAGATGTCATGGTGCGGCGGCGGCGAGATGAGCTGCACGCCGGGCTGGGCGTGGCGGAGGCGCGCGATGAGTTCGGTGACCTTGTGGCCGGGGAGCTGCCCGCCTTCACCGGGCTTCGAGCCCTGGGCGATCTTGATTTCGATCTCCTCAGCGTTCATGAGGTATTCGGTGGTGACGCCGAAGCGTCCCGAGGCAACCTGCTTGACCTTATTGTTGAGCAGACGCGCGGGGACCGGCGTTCCGAGCAGGTCAATCTGCGCTTGCGGCTGGTAGACGGCCGGGTCTTCGCCGCCTTCTCCGGTGTTGGAGCGCGCGCCGATCATGTTCATGGCGGCGGTGATGGTCTGGTGAGCCTCGGGGCTGAGGGATCCGAGCGACATGGCGCTGGCAATGAAGCGCTTGTACATGTTCGCGGGCGCTTCGACGTGCTCGAGCGGGAGCGGATCGGCGGCGGGGCGGATTTCGAGCAGGTCACGCAGAACGGTCGGCTCTTTTTGGATCGCCTGAGTGGAGAAGGCGGACCAGGCGACGGCAGGATCGGCGACGGCGGCGACGCCGCGGGCGGAACCAACCACTGTTTGTAGAGCCTTGACCGTCTGGGGTTGCCAAGAGTGTGGCTCGGCTTTGTCGGCCTTGCGGAAGCGGACCCATCCGTAGTCGGGCAGGTCTTTTTTCACGGTTACGAGAGGTGCTGGACCACCATTTTGGGTGAAGTCTGACGGTGGATTCTGCGTGGCGGACCAGACCTGGCGGACTTGGATTTCGAGTTCGGCGAAGCCGATACCGCCGAGCGGGGCGGGGGTGCCGAAGAAACATCGGTCGATGACGTCAGGGCCGAGACCGATGCAGTCGAAGAGGTGCGCGCCGCGATAGCTGTCAACGACGGAGATGCCCATCTTCGACATGATCTTGGCAAGTCCGAGGTCGAAGGCGTGTAGGAGGTTGGACTCACCGTTTTCGGGGTTGAGGTTGCGGGCGGTTTCGAGGGCAAGCCAGGGGCAGACGGCTCCGGCACCCATGCCGAGCAGGCCGGCTGCGTGGTGAAGGTCGCGGCAGTCTCCGGCTTCTACGGCCAAACCAACAGACGTGCGGACGCCGGCGCGGGTCAGGGCATGATGGACGGCTCCGGTGGCGAGGGCGGCGGGGATGGGGATCGCCTGTTCGAGCGGCAACCGATCGGTAAGTAGGAGGATGGCTGCGCCTCCGCGGACAAGGTCGATGGCCTTGGCGCAGAGATCGTCGATGGCGTTTTCGAGACTACAGGACGGAGTGAAGACACATTCGAGAACGGCAAGCGGCAGGTTTCCGGCAAGTGCGTGGCGCCGGGCGTGGAGGTCCTGGATCTGTGCCAACGAGAGAAAAGGCGAGCCGAGCGAGAGTCCACGGAGGGGCGCGCGCTTGTCCAGCATGTGCGGCCATGGGCCGAGGCGCGTGTGGAGCAGCACGACACGGGCTTCTCGGATGGAATCAGTCGGCGGGTTGGTGACCTGCGAGAAGCGCTGGCGAAAGTAAGCATAGACGGGGCGCGGCGAGCGCGCGAGCGGGGCCAGTGGCGTGTCGTCTCCCATGGACCAGACAGCGTCTTTGCCTTCGGTCGCCATGGGCTTGAGGATCATGTTGACGTCTTCGCGCGTGTATCCGAAGGCAAGCTGGAGGCGCTGAAGCTCGCCTGGATCGAGCGGTGGATCGGGGACGTGGTCGATGAGGGTGGCTTCTTCAAGGAGGTTTTCGTACTCGGGGGCTGCTCCGTCGAAGATGGTCTGGATTTCTTTGTCTTCAAGCAGGACGTGGTCGTCGAGATCGGCGACGATCATTTGTCCGGGGCCGAGGCGGCCGCTGTGAACGATGGTTTCAGGATCGAGGTCCACGAGACCGGCTTCTGAGCCAAGGACGACGAGTTGGTCTTCGGTCAGGAAGTATCGACAGGGGCGAAGGCCGTTGCGGTCGAGGACGGCGCCGACAAGGTCACCGTCAGCGAAGGCGACAGCGGCAGGGCCGTCCCATGGCTCGGCGGAATCGCGGACGTAGGAGAAAAAGGCGGAGCGGCCGAGATTGCCGGCAGGCTGGATGAGCATGCGGACGGCTTCGGCGACGGTGCGGCCATTACGGGCAAGGAGCTCTACGGTTTCATCGAGGCTGGTGGAGTCGGAGCCGTCTTCAGTAATGACGGGCTTGAATTCCGACGGGAAGGTTGCCGCGCGGGCGTCCATGCGGGCGCGATTTCCCCAGACAGTGTTGATTTCACCGTTGTGGGCGAGCATGCGGAGCGGCTGGGCGCGGTCCCAGGAGGGTGCAACGTTGGTGGCGTAGCGCTGATGGAAGATCGCAAAGGGCGTTGTGAAGCCGGGATTCGCGAGGTCGGGGTAGAAGTCGGCGAGAAGGCGGCCGGCACACATGGCCTTGTAAACCATATTGGAGACGGAGAGCGAACAGAAATAGCCTCTACAACCACTGCGCTCAAATTGTTTACGGGCGAGAAAGAGGCGGCGCGGGATGCCGTCAGAGTCGTCGGAGGTAATGAGGACGTGGCGGATGACCGGCAGCGTCGAGAGGGCAATTTCTCCGAGGATTTCGGGGCGCGTGGGGACGTCGCGCCAGGCGAGGACTGTGAGATTCTGGGCGGCGAGCGCCTGTTCGATTTCAGTGTGGGATTCGGCGTCTCCCGAGGGGAAGAACATGACGCCGACAGCGAGCGGCTGAGCCGGATCGAGGAAAACGCCGGCCGAGGCGAGCAGGAAGTCACGCGGAATGCCCGTGGTAACGCCGATACCATCGCTCGATTTGCCGTCGGCGGCGACGGCTCCCCGGTGTTCGAGTCGAGCAAGGGCGGTGAGGGCTTTCTCCAGGATGTCGTGGGATGGCACATTCGTCAGCGTGGCGACAAAGCCAACGCCGCAGGACTCGAAATCGAAGCGGGGATCGATGAGGGACGAGGCAGAAGAAGAGCGCTGGGGAAGCTCCTGGGAACGTTCGGGCGAACGCCTGGGGTGCGCAGATAGTTGGGAATTATTAAAATTTATGCAGCCCATGAGCTACTATACGACCTCTTGTTTTTACTGACATCAATAAAGTGCAGTGGAGACGGCGGGGCGGCGCACTCGATAAAAAACCGCAATCACCCGAATCAAGAAAAATTATCCTTGGGGCCCTTGACACAGGCGTTGTGTATATTTATACATGAAATTGCATGTTTATGCATAGGGTTCGCGGCGGCTTTTTACGAAAACGCCGCGAATTTTTATTGTCGGGAAATTTATTGTGACGAAGTACGATCGGCACAACGCGATTCGGGAACTGGTGGCAAACAGCAATGTGAGCAATCAGGAGGAGCTGCGCCGCAAGCTGGTGCGCCGCGGGTTCGATGTGACGCAGGCGACGGTTTCACGCGATATTCACGAGCTGCGGCTCTATAAGGGTCCGAATGGTTATGCCCTGCCCAGCGGACTGAATGGCGTGGACGATGAGGATGACTCGCCGTCGGTCGCGAATGTGCTCGGAAGCTTTGGGCTGAAGGTGAAACAGGCACAGAACCAGTTAGTTCTAATCACGACGAGCGGCGGCGCGCAACCGGTGGCGCTGGCGATTGATCATGAAGACTGGGAAGAAGTCGTTGGGACGATCGCGGGTGACGATACGGTGCTGATCATTTGTCCCGACCAGAAACGGGCTTCGCAATTGAGAGCGCGGCTGGAAGAGATGATTGCATAGGGAGCAGGGCACCGGGGTCGGGGATCAGATGATTAGTCAAGTACAGACTGCGGTGGTCGGGGTGAGCGGGTACGCCGGGATGGAGCTGGCGCGGCTGCTGCTGCATCATCCGCGGCTGAAGGCTGTGCCACCGGTGTTTCTTGGGCGGTCCGATGCCGAGACGCCGCTGACTGCGCTGCATCCTCAGCTGATGGACAATAACGGCGCGGCATCACTGAAGGTTGAGCCGTTTTCGTGGGAACTGCTGAAGGAGCGGGATGTGGAAGTGCTGTTTCTGGCCACTCCGCATGAGCAGTCGAGGGAGTGGGTTCCGCGGGTGCTGGACTTGGGGTTGCGCGTGATCGATCTGAGCGGCGCGTGGAGATTAAAGAAGCCGGCGCATCGGGCTGTGTACAAGTTTGACGACGATGGGCAGCGGCACGCGGTAGCTATCCAGGCGAAGGCGGTGTATGGAAGTCCCGAGTTGCACCGCGATGAGATTCGCGGGGCGGAGCTGGTGGCGAATCCGGGATGCTATGCGACGTCGGCGATCCTGGGACTCAAGCCTTTGACCGCGGGGGGCTGGGTGGATCTCGCGCGCGGAATTGTGTGCGATGCGAAATCAGGGGTGTCGGGAGCGGGCAAGGCTCCGACGGAGAAGACGCACTATATGTATGCCGCAGATAATCTTTCAGCCTATGGCGTGTTTGCGCACCGACATGTGGGAGAACTGCTCGAACAGCTCGACTTGACGGATGAGCAGATTGTGTTCACGCCGCATCTGCTGCCGATTCCGCGAGGCATCCTGTCGACGATTTATGTGACGTTCCGTGAGAAAAAAACAGCGGCAGAGGTTGAGCAGCGGTATCGCGAGTTCTATGCGGAGAGTCCGCTGGTGCGCGTGTTTGCGGCGGGCCAGTTGCCGCAGATTCAGTATTCGGTCCGGACGAATTTTTGCGACATCGGTTTCACGCTGCACAATGATGGGCGGCGGTGCGTGATCGTATCGTGCCTGGACAATCTGCTGAAGGGAGCGGCGGGCCAGGCCGTGGAGAATTTGAACCTGATGTGCGGATGGGGTGAAGCGGAGGGACTCGCATGAAATTTGTCGTGAAGCTCGGAGGAGCCACCCTCGAGAATCCTGAGCTGCTGCACAAATGCGCGCAGGCGATCGCGGACCTGGTGAAAGATGGCAACCAAGTAGCGCTGGTGCACGGCGGCGGTGTGCAGTTGACGCGCACGCTGAAACTGATGGGCAAGCAGAGCGAGTTTGTCTCCGGCCTGCGCGTGACGGATGCGGAGACGCGCGATGCGGCGGTGATGGTGCTGGGTGGGCAGGTGAACAAGGCGCTGGTTGCGGCACTGGGGTCGCACGGGCAGGCGGCGATGGGAATGTCGGGCGGCGACGGGCTGGTGTTTCGCGCACGGAAGAAGAGGACGGCTCCCGATCTTGGATATGTAGGCGAAATTGTAGCGTCGGATCCGCGATGGCTGGAGGCGATATGGAAGATGGGCGCTGTGCCAGTGATTTCAAGTATCGCGCTGGGCTTCGACGGCGAGTACTACAACGTGAACGCGGATGAGATGGCGGCGGCCTGCGCGGCGGCATGCAAAGCGGATGCTCTGGTGTTTCTTACGGATGTTCCGGGGGTGCGCGGAGCGGACGGAGAAGTGATGCGCTGGCTGAATGTGGGCGAGATCGCGTCGCTGACGAAGGATTCAGTGATAAGCGGGGGGATGCTGCCGAAGCTGAGCGCGTGCCGCGAGGCCCTGCTGCAGGGTGTGAAGCGGGTGAGGATTCTGCCGGCGGAGGTTGCGGCGACATTGCCGGATCTGTGTAGGGCCAGAGTGCCGCATGGGACAGAAGTTTTAGTTGCTTAGGAGCGGCGATGACACTCGAAGAAATCAAGGCAATAGAAGCGAAAGTGCTGTTGCAGACGTATGAGCGGAATCCGCTGCTGTTTGTGAGCGGCGAGGGCGTTCATCTGATCGATGACAAGGGGCAATGGTATCTCGACCTTCTGAGCGGGATTGGCGTGAATGCGCTGGGATATGGACATACGGCGATCGAGAAGGCGATTGCGGAGCAGAGCAGGAAGCTGATCCATATCTCGAACCTCTTCTTTCATGAAGGGCAAGCGGAGCTGGCGCTGCGCCTGAGGAAGATAAGCGGCCTGGACCGCGCTTTCTTTTGCAACAGCGGGACCGAGGCGTGGGAAGCGGCGCTGAAGCTGGCGCGGGCACATGCGGGATTGCTGCGGAACGAAGGCAGACACGTCGGAACGAAGTTCCTGGCGGTCGAGAACAGCTTTCATGGGCGCACGATGGGTTCTGTGGCGACGACGCACAAGGCGAAGTACCGGGAGCCGTTCGATCCGGTGATGCCGGGGGTGGAATTTGTAGCGTTCAACGATGTCGAGGACCTGAAGGCCAAGTTCTCGACGGACGTGTGCGGGGTGCTTATCGAGGCAATCCAGGGGGAGGGCGGGATTCGTCCGGTTTCGCGAGAGTTTATTGCGGTTGCGCGGGAGTTGACGCGAGAGACTGGAGCGCTGCTGGTTTGCGATGAGATTCAAGCGGGGCTGGGGCGGACGGGCAAGTGGTTTGCGTACCAGCATTACGATCTTCGGCCAGATGTCGTGACGGTTGCGAAACCCCTGGCTGGCGGGCTCCCACTTGGCGTGATGTTGTGCACCGAGGAGGCGGCCCGCGCGATTCATCCGGGGATGCATGGGACGACGTTTGGCGGCGGTCCGCTCGCGTGCGCGGTGGCGATAGCCGTGATCGACACGATCGAGAAAGAGCATCTTCTCGATCATGTAACTGCCGTAGGCACATATTTTCACGGCAAATTGAATCTGCTTGCTGAGAAACATCCAGCGATTGTGGACGTGCGCGGGATGGGCCTGATGCTCGCGGCAGAACTCGACTCGGCGGAGCTGGCGAAACAGGTTGCAGCCGTGATGCTGGAACGGCGCATCATCATCAATAGAACGAGCGACACGGTGCTGCGATTTCTGCCTCCGTTCACCCTGGGCGAAGGCGATGTGGACAAGGCTATCGATGCCCTTGACTCAATTCTTACCGCGCATGCGCCGGAGCCGGCGGGTGCTGCACCCGATGGAGGAAAACAAATTGTCTGACACGGCTGTTCTGAACGATGGCACAGCGGGAGTACTTCCCTCCCCTGCTGAGGCGCTGGCCGGACGCGATTACTGCTCGGTCTCGGACTTTTCGACCGCCGAGATTGCGGCGGTGATGGATCTCGCGCACGCCGTGAAGGCGCGTCCGCAGGATTACCGCTGGGCACTCGATGCCAAGCAGATGGTGATGTTCTTTGAAAAAGCCTCGCTGCGCACTCGGCTGACCTTTGAAGCGGCGATGAATACGCTGGGCGGATCGGCGATGTTCGTCGACCACACGCAGTCGCCCATTGGCGAACGCGAGTCGGTTGCCGATATGGCGAGGAACGTGGAGCGATGGGTATCGGCCATTGTGCTTCGGACCTATGCGCACGAAACGATTACGGAGATGGCCGAAATTGCGGCGTGTCCGGTGATCAACGCGCTGAGCGATCTTGAGCATCCGTGCCAGGCGATGGCGGATTTCATGACGGTCGAGGAGCGCTTCGGGTCGGCGAAGGGGCTGAAGTTCACGTATGTGGGCGACGGCAATAACGTGTGCCACTCGCTGATGCTGATGGGGGCGCAACTGGGTGCGCACTGCACGGTCGGCTCGCCGAAGAATTACGGACCGAAGGCAGATATTGTGGCGCGGGCGCGGGCGATTGCGAATCAGACCGGTGGCAGCATCGAGCTGGTCAATGATCCCGTCGCGGCCGTGACAGGCGCTGATGCTGTTTACACAGATGTATGCACGAGTATGGGGTTCGAGCACGAGGCGACGAAGCGGGCTCCGATCTTCAAGCCATTCCAGGTGAACGAGCAATTGATGTCGCACGCGGCTCCGCACGCTGTGTTCATGCATTGCCTGCCGGCGCATCGGAATGCGGAAGTGACGGATGCGGTGATGGATGGTCCCCAGTCGGTGATCTTTGAGCAGGCGGAGAATCGCATGCACGCGCAAAAGGCGTTGCTGCTGATGCTGCTGGGTGGAGCACAGGGCGCAGAGCGCAGAACTCAGAGCACAGGGCGCGGTTAGAGTTGTGGCCTCCGAGCCTTCGCGCAGGGCGCTCAGGATGGGGCACCGCGGCGATTGGTTTCTCACGTCTCAGAATCGGGACCCTTCGGCTTCGCTCAGGGCAGGCTGTGGGGCACCCAGGCAATAGGCTGCGAACACTGGAGAATCTTGAGGTTTTGAACGAAATGTCTGTCATTCTTGAAAGTCTCCCGGTTAGCCAGAAAGTGGGCATCGCTTTTTCCGGAGGGCTCGATACCAGCGCCGCGCTTCACTGGATGAAGCAGAAGGGCGCCCTCCCATATGCCTATACCGCCAATCTTGGGCAGCCGGACGAAACCGACTACGAGGCGATCCCGCGTAAGGCCCTCGAATACGGCGCGGAGCATGCCCGGCTCATCGATTGCCGCGGGCCGCTGGTGCGCGAGGGCATCGCCGCTTTGCAGGCGGGCGCGTTTCACATCTCGACAGCAGGGGTAACGTACTTCAACACCACGCCACTCGGACGCGCTGTGACCGGCACCATGCTGGTGACGGCCATGAAAGAGGACGGCGTCGATATCTGGGGCGACGGATCGACGTTCAAGGGCAACGACATCGAGCGCTTCTATCGCTACGGACTTCTCGTCAATCCCAATCTGCAGGTCTACAAGCCCTGGCTGGATCCGGCGTTTATCGAGGAGCTGGGCGGGCGTGCCGAGATGTCGGCTTTCCTGCAGAAATCCGGCTTCGGCTACAAGATGTCGGCAGAGAAGGCATACTCGACCGACTCCAACCTTCTCGGCGCTACGCATGAAGCCAAGGACCTCGAGCAGCTTTCGAGCAGCATCCGGATCGTCGAGCCGATCATGGGGGCAGCTTTCTGGCGTGACGATGTGGATGTCAGGCGCGAGGAGGTGACGGTCCGCTTCGAACAAGGCTTTCCGACAGTGCTCAATGGCACGGAATTTTCCGATTCAGTTGAGTTGCTGCTGGAAGCCAACCGGATCGGCGGGCGCCACGGCCTCGGAATGAGCGACCAGATCGAGAACCGGATCATCGAGGCCAAGAGCCGCGGCATCTATGAGGCGCCCGGCTTGGCACTGTTCTTTATCGCGTATGAGCGCCTGATCACCGGGATTCACAACGAGGACACGATTGAGCAATACCGCGAGAACGGTCGTAAGCTGGGCCGGCTGCTCTATCAGCGCCGCTGGTTCGATCCCCAGTCGATTATGCTCCGCGAATACGCGCAGCGCTGGGTGGCAAGCGCCATCACCGGCGAGGTCACCATCGAGCTTCGCCGCGGCAATGACTATTCGATCCTGAATACTGTCTCGCCGAATCTCACATTCGCGCCGGAGCGACTCAGTATGGAGAAGATCGAATCAGCCTTCTCGCCGCGCGACCGCATCGGCCAGCTGACCATGCGGAATCTCGATATCACCGACACGCGTGCCAAGCTGATGACGTACGCCCGGACGGGTCTGATTAACCTGAGCCATGGTTTGGACATGCCCCAACTGAACAGCACGACCGGAAAAGGTGGCGGAAATTCATGAGCGAACATACCGCCCAAAATCCCGCCAAAATGTGGTCGGGCCGCTTTCGCGAGCCGCTGGATCCGTTGTTTGATCACTGGCAACGCTCCATCAAGTTCGACCGGGCCCTGCTGGAACAGGAGGTCATGGCGAGCAAGGCCCATGCGAAGACGCTGCTGGCCGCAGGAATCCTGAGCGAACAGGAACACGCAAAGATCACGGCTGGCCTCGAGGGCATCCTGAATCGCTTTGGACCGGATGGAACACAACGCGATTGGGGTTCCGATGCCGAGGACATCCATCACTTCGTTGAACTGCGGCTGGTCGAGCAGGTGGGAGATCTGGGTCTGAAGCTGCACACGGGACGCAGCCGCAATGAACAAATAGCTACAGACCTGCGGCTTTACATCCGGGAGCGCATCGGCATGCTCATCGCGCATCTTGGCGCGTGGGCGAATGCCGTAGTCGAACAGGCGAAGGCGAGCGGCGATGCGGTGATGCCCTCGTATACGCATCTGCAGCGGGCCGAGCCGGTGCTCGTGGCCCACTGGCTGCTGGCGTATGTAGAAATGATCCTGCGGGACGTCTCGCGGCTCGAGGACTGCGCTCGGCGGTCGAATTTTTGTCCGCTGGGATCGGGAGCTGTGGCGGGCGCGACGGCGGCACTCGATCGCAGTATAGCCGCGCAGGAGCTGGGATTTCTCGCGCCGACGGCGAACAGCATGGATGCAACGAGCGACCGCGACTTTGTGCTCGAGTATCTGCAGGCGCTGACGGTGATTGGGCTGCACGCGAGCCGGTTTGCGGAGGAGATCACTCTGTTTGCGACGGCGGAGTTCGGGTTTATCGAGCTTCCGGAGGCGTTTTCGACGGGATCGAGCGCCATGCCGCAGAAGAAGAATCCGGATTTTACGGAACTAGTGCGGGCAAAAGTCGGGCGTATTCATGGTGCAGCTGAGACGGTTACGCTACTACTGAAGGGGTTACCGCTCGCATACAACAAGGATATGCAGGAGACGCAGGAGCCGGTGTTCGCGGGGACGGATACCGCGCATCTTATGACCTATCTGCTGGCGAAATTTACGGGCGCGTTGAAGTTCCGGAAGGACCGCATGCGTGCGGCGTGCGAGAGCGGATATCTGAACGCGATGGCCGCAGCAACGTATCTTGTTTATAAGGGAGTTCCCTTCCGCAAGGCGCACGAGAAGATCGGCAACGCGGTGCGTTATTGTCTGGATAAGGGGTGTGAGCTGGACGATTTGACACTGGATGAGTTGAAGCAGTTCGGGCCTGAGTTCGATCGAGACTTTTTTGCTGCGGTGACGGTAGAAGCAACGTTGGATTGTCACGATGTGATTGGCGGGACAGCGCGCCATCGTGTGAAGGCGGCGCTGGCCGATGCCGAAGTGCGAGTGCGTGCTCTCACGGATACATACGGGGCCGTGAGCATGGGCGAAGAGGTAATCCATGCTGATTCGTAAGGCCCGCCTGCAGGATGCGACGAACATCTACGAACTGGTGAATAGCCTGTCGCAGGATGGGACGCTGCTGCGGCGTGTCTTCTCGGAGATTTGCGAGAACGTTCGCGATTTCACGGTTGCTGAGAGTGAGGCTGGCGTGTTTCTGGGCTGCGGGGCGCTGCATCTTTACGGGCCGCATCTTGCTGAGGTGCGGTCGATCGTGGTGAAGCCGGAGGCCAAAAGCCAAGGCGTTGGGGGGCGGATTCTCTTCGCATTGCTCGATGAGGCCGAAGATCATGGTGTGGGCTGCGTGTGTCTCTTCACACGCATTCCGGACTTCTTTTTCCGCTATGGATTTCGCGAAGTGGAAGACCGGGCGGCGCTGCCGGACAAAATCTTCAAGGATTGCCAGAACTGTCCGCGGCTCTATCGGTGCGATGAAGTTGCGATGGCGCGCGGCCAGGTGCCGCGCATATCGATCCTCGGTCCGCGTGTGGAAGCTGAGCAGTTGGTTCGGCTGACGGGGTGATGCATCTGCGACGGCTCAAAAGTTCGCTAGAATTGGCATTTGCACTAGAGGACGCGCGATCGAAACGTCCCAAATAAAAGCCAATCAGATGAACTGGAAGCTGGAACTCGCGCTTTTCTCCTGCGCTGTGCTTGGCCTGCGGCACGGATTTGATTACGACCATCTGGCGGCCATTTCCGACATAACGGCGGTTCAGCAGAACTGGAAGCAGGGCATGCGGCTCGGTGTGACGTACGCACTGGGCCACGCGCTGACGGTGGTGGTGCTCGGCGCATTGGTGGTGATGCTCCACATTCCTCTTCCGGCAACGCTGGATAACTGGACGGAGCGGCTGATCGGAGCGACGCTGATCATCCTCGGCATTGGCGTAGTCGCCAACCTGATCCGGCACTCGCATTCGCATGCGGCGATGCAGAGCCGGTGGGCAATCCTGATTTCAGGGCTGCAGTATGCCTGGTGGCGGATGAAGAAGCTGTTCAGGCCGGACACGCCGCAGCCGGAGCCATTCGCGTGGAATTACAATGGCGGCTCGGTTTTCGGAATCGGAGTTCTGCACGGACTAGGTGCCGAGACGCCGAGCCAGCTTATGCTGTTTCTTCTGGCGGCGAGCCTTGGCGGGACGGCAAGGGGATTCATGGGACTGATTGCCTTTGCGGCGGGGCTGATACTGATGAACACGCTGATGACGGCATCGCTGGGAGGGATTTTCTTTGCCGGGCTTCACAGGCCGTCGTTTTATCGATGGGTTGCGGTAGCAGGCGCGGTGTACAGCTTCGCGATAGGAATCATTTTTCTGCTGGGGTCATCAGATCGGCTGCCCGCGATGGGCGGTTAATGCCGGGCGGTTCATGCTTCGAAGTCGACTTCGAGCGGTTCGATCAGTGGCATAAGCCAGGCGAGAAGCTCCTGGTGGATGGGATGGGGACTGTAGGCTTCGAGCGCGGCGCGGCTCTCGAATTTCATTACGCCGCCGAGTTCGTATCCCTGCGAGCGTGGGGAGATGTTTTCGCCGACCCAGGTTTCGATGACACCGGGAATGCGGCCTTGAAGATTGCGTATTTCGGCGATGACGCGCTGCTTCTGTTCCGGCGTGACGCCTGGTTTCCAGCGAAAGGCGAAGGTGTGGATGATCATGGGTGAATTTTACGGTGTGTCCACCCATGTAGCGGTCTCAACGGGCCCTGCCTTATGGAGTCGGGTGTTCTGCTTTCTTTCCCAAGGCTGGCGTGCCAGGCTACAGATTGGTACAGGCCGTTTGTTTCTCGTTCGTTATCCGCCTGAGTTCGGATTGCTGCTGCGAAGCGGATCAATTGGACCAGGGCGGCAGCCAGATGAATCCGTGATTCAGGCCGTTCGGGTCAGTCCACCAGCCGGCGACTTCGCCCCATAAATTGTTGCTTGAGGGGCGAGTTCCCTGATCAGGAAGGTTGGTCGCTGCTCCGGGCGCGTCAAAGGTTTGGAGACCGCTTGAGGGAGACCCTGCATAGCCGTGCGCCGCGCCGTTCGCGTCGATATAGAGACCGGTGACCGCTCCAAGGAGATTGACGGCATAGGCGGAGGTGCCTTGACCTGAGCCGGCCGCTGCACCGGGGGCGTCGAAGGTCGTGAATTGACCCTGGATGGTGCGGACGAAGCCATGGAAGGCGCCGTACGAGTCCTGGAAGTAGCCGGTGATCGTACCTTGCTGATTGATGCTAGACGGGAGAGTCAACCCAGCCGCCCCGGGAGCGTCGAAGACGGTAAGGGTACCCTTCCGGTCGCGAAGGAATCCGTGATAGGCGAGGTTGGCGTCTGCGTAAAAACCGGTGGCCAAGCCCGCGTCATTCAGACAAGTCCCTTCGCAGACCGAAGTGGCGATTGACCCCGGCGGATCGAAGGTGGCGACCCTACCTCTAGGGGAGCGAACGAAGCCGTGCTGCGTATAGCTGCTGTCGAAGTATGAACCTGCCGCAGCCCCTTCGAGATTGATCGACCATGCTACGGTGCCCTGGTACTGACCTGTACCTGCACCGGGAGCGTCGAAACTGGCGAACTGGCCGTTGGGATAGCGAATGAAGCTATGGTAGCCGTAATTGGAATCTTCGATATAGCCGACGATTAGGCCGAAAATATTCACCCCATTGGCGACTGTGCCCTGATTGAGGCCCGTTCCGAGGCCCGCTCCGGGTGCGTCGAAGGAGACAAAGTCGCCGTCGGGAGTCCGGAGGAAGCCATGGGGCACGACACTAGAGTCTGTGTAAAAACCGACGACTTCGCCCCAGTCATTATTGGCATAAGCGAAGGTGCCGCAGGACGGCTCGCAAAGCGGAGAATTCTCAGTCGTTGTTCCGGGAGGGTCAAACTCAATCAGATTTGCGTTTGTCTGCGGTACCTGGGCGGATGAACGGAGGGCGACGGCCAAAGCGAAGGCCAGGCTTGCTGCGGTAGTTTTCATTTTCATGAGGAGATCCCCTCACTCTTCATGGCTTTCAGTCGAGAGCTGGGGATAAACAAGTCGATCATTCTTTCGGGATTGTTTGGATTGAGCCCAGATTACGTGACTGCCGCTCAAAATAGAAGCTAACTTTTGTAACCCTATACCCGTTGTATTCTTGCTAACCATGCTGGCGCGCCGTTGTCGTGGAATCTGGTGTGGATGCGGTCCGGTTCGATGGCGAGGAGATTCCATCCATTACCGACGTGGAACTCGGTGGTCAGTTCTTCTCGACGAACGGGGTGCGGGCCGGTTTCGGTGCCCTGATCGCTAAAGCACAAGACATAGAGATTTCCACCGAGTTCGGTAACGGCCGCGAGACTTGCTACGTAATCCGGCCGCTCTTCGGGGTCGAAGGTGTGGAAGAGTCCGCAATCGAGCACTGTCTTGAAGGTGCGGTCGAGACGCTCCAAATGGAATGCGTCGGCGGCGAGGAACTCGGATTTGATCCCGCGTTCCTCTGACTTTTTCCGGGCCATGGCCAGTGCCGTCTCTGCCACATCAATGCCCAAAACGGGCATGCCGAGCGATGCGATATACAGCGTGTTCTCGCCAGTCCCACAGCCTGCATCGAGGACGGGTCCGGCGAATGTGTGTTCGGACGCCATACGCACGATAGCGGGTTGCGGGCGGCCGATGTCCCAGGGCGCAGGGCCGCCGGAGTAGGACGCATCCCAAGGCCGCCCAGACATGCGTTCGTGGCTGGTTCGCCGCCGGTCTCTGAACGAATCGCTACTGAGAGTACCTGATCGGAAGGGCACCTTCGTTTCTCCCTGTCACAGAATTACCGGCCCTATCGTAGCACTTCGCCAATCGGGGTTTACCCCGTCAGGTTGCATCTTCGACAGCGACTGCGGGAGCAGGCTTTTTGGCCGGGGCGGTGGTAATGACAAGAACGCTGACGAGGACGAATAGAGTCCCGAGAATGGTTCGAGCGCCGAGGGGTTCGCCACCGAGGAAGTATCCCACGAGCACGGCGACCACGGGGTTGACGTAGGCGTAAGTACCGACTTTGGTGGGTGATTCATGATGCAGGAGCCAGACATAGGCGGTGAATCCAATCAGCGATCCGAAAACGATGAGGTAGACGAGGGCAAACCAGGTTCGGGGCGATATTTGCGACAGATGCAGGGTGGCGAATTCGCCGAGCGCGCCGGAGATCAGGCAGAGCAGAAGACCACCGGCGACCATCTGGGCCGCGGCGCTCATTACCTTCGACGGTGGCAGATGCATGCGTCGCGAAAGTACCGAAGCGACCGACCAGCTGACCGATGCTCCGATTAAGGCGAGGGCTCCCGTGCGGTCGATGGGCGCTCCTCCGACATTGATAGTGTGACTGACGAGGACAAAGACCCCTCCCAGTCCGATGAGCAACGCAGATGCGAGGCGGAGCGTTAGGCGCTGGGTGCCGAGGAAGATGATTTCCGAGAGCGCCATGAAGGCGGGAATGGTGGCCATCATCACGGCGGCGATACCGGAGGGAACGCGCTGCTCGGCCCAGAAGAGGAGTCCATAGTCGCCGACGAAGATGAGGAGCGCGAGAAAGGTTGCGGAAAGCCACTGGCGCGGGGTGGGCGAGCGTTCGCCATGCGCAATCATCCAAAGGTAGAGGACGAGTCCAGCGGGTAGGAAACGCAGCGCAGCGAAGAGCAGCGGCGGCAACTCGCGCACACCGATGCGGATGAATATGAAGGTGGACCCCCAAACGAAATAGATGATGAAGAAGGCGAGCAGGGTCTTCCAGCGGGGGCGATGGTCGTGGGCCATGGGTCTCCTAAGGGCACTGTAGCAGCTTCATCCGGGCGAGTGATGAAGGCCTCATGTAGAATGGCCGCGTTTGCACGCGAGCTCTGCACTGCATCCCTATCAGGCGCGAGCATCAGGAGTCCAAATCTCACGACTGGACGATGAAAATTGAGCGAGATACTTAACATGCCCTTATTGGTATTTGCGGTCTCGCTGGTCCTCCTTTGGCTGTCGGTGCAGGGGGGCGCGTTCATCGCGCGAAGGACGCGACCACTGACGGAGGATGAGCGGAAGGACCTGGACCTGGTGATCAGCTCCAGCCTGACGATGCTGGCCCTGATTATTGGATTTACGTTTTCCATGGCCGTGAGCCGGTACGACCAACGGAAGAACTACGAAGAGGAAGAGGCCAACGCGATAGGCACAGAGTACGTTCGCGCGGAACTACTGCCGGAGGATGAGGCGGCGAAGATAAAGCAATTGTTGAAGGAATACACAGATCAGCGGCTTCTGTTCTATACGGTTCGCGACCGGCAACGGCTGGACGCGATCAACACCAAAACGACGAGACTGCAAAATGAGATGTGGACCACGGTGCAGGGGGTCGGCAAAACACAGCAGACTCCGACCGTGGCGCTGGCCGTTGCGGGAATGAACGATGTGCTGAACCGGCAGGGCTACACGCAGGCGGCATGGTTGAACCGGATTCCGACCGGTGCGTGGGCACTGATGGCGGCGCTGGCGATCTGCTGCAGCGGGCTGATCGGCTATGGAACGCACCAGCGGGGCGCCAGACTTTATGTGATCATGCCGTTCCTGGTGTCGATCTCGTTCTTCATGATCGCCGACATTGACAGCCCAAGAAGAGGCGTGATCCGCGTAGCTCCGCAGAACCTGGAGAGCTTAGCGCAATCGCTGCATGGACAGTAACGGAACAATGATACGGCGGTGATACATTAGCACACGGAGGATCCATGCCTGCTGTGCCGACGATGCTGGTGCTAAAGATCACGAGGGGGGCTGAAGTGCTCGCGAGCCAGGAGATCACGTTTGATGACGGGATATTCGAGCCGGTTCCACTGGTAGGCGATCAGATCGTGGTGTCGGCGGCGGGGCAGGTGTTCCGTGGAAACGTGGCGGCGCGAGACTTCGACTACACGCAGTTTGTGGCGGGCAACGAGGACGCCGCTACTTTCGTGATTACGGTCTGGGCGGACGCAGTGGTGTAAGGCGTACTTGGGAAACGACCCGTTCTGCTGACTTTTGCGAACCTGAAGGCCTGTCACTCGCCGGTAATCGGGCGCTGATCGGGGGGGCTCATTCCTCGCGCAGCAGGATCATCGGGTCGACGGCTAGCGCGCGACGCGCGGGAATCAAGGCAGCGACAACACCTACACAAAGCATGGTGAGAACCACTCCCGCGAGGATAACCGGGTCCTTCGGCGTGGCCTGGTACACGATGTAGGAAAGGACGCGGGTTGCCAAAACGCCGAGAATCATTCCGGCAACCGAACCGATGATCAGCAAGCGGCAGGCGCGTCCGAGCGCGGCGGCAAGGACTTTGCGCTGATCGGCTCCCAGCGCGATGCGGATACCGAACTCGCGCAGGCGCTTGCTGACAGTGTAAGAGGCCATTCCGAAGATGCCGGTGATGGCGAGCATTGCGCCCAGCATGCCAAGCACGCCGAGCGAGACAGTTGCCACACGCGCGGCGAACAGCGCCGAATCAAGTTCCCTGTCCCACGTCTTAATGTCGAGGGGAAGCGCAGGGTCGAGCGCCCGCATGGACCGGTGCAGCGCGGCGGCAACCTGCTGCGGGTCCCGATCCGAACGCACCAGAATCGAAGTATCCGAGGACTTGTGCTGGAGGAAGGAAAAGAACATTGCGGGCTTCAGATCTTCAGTTAGGGTCTGGTACTTGCCGTCTTCCACCACGCCGACAACTTCCGCTCGCTGGCCACGCCAGAACTTGAAATGGCCGCCGATCGCCTTTTCGACCGATCCGAAGACCTTCCGGGCAAACTCGCGATTGACGATGGCGACCACAGGAGCCTTGTCCTCATCATGCATGGTGAAAGTCCGGCCGGCGAGAAGGGCGGTACCGGCAACACGAAAATAGTTGGGAGAGACGTTGAAGTTCTGGGCATCAGCTACAGAATTCGTTGGCCGGAAATCGGTAGTCGTGTCGGTGTATACATTGGAATCTCCCCCGCCAATACTGAGCGGCAGCCGGTCGGCGTATCCCACTGCAGTGACGCCCGGGATGGCGGAGGCGGCGTCGAGC
>JAFAMZ010000187.1 GCA_019232935.1 Silvibacterium sp. | reverse complement strand
AGAAGTAGATGATTGCTTCTTGGAGGGTGCGTGGCTCTTTCATGAACCAAGCATATCGAAACTATGTTGATTCGTCAAGTATATTGTTGCCACTGCTACCATTTCATTCTAAATGCTTTACATGTATCTCATAAGAAATAAGTTATTTAAGGGCGGGGCTTGGGTAGACTTCGTCCCGAAACGGGAAAAGACCCGACTGATGGCAGCCGGGTCTTTCTTTACCTCTAATTCCATTATAGATGAGTGGCGGAAATTATCCGCCAACGTTACCGGAACCGCTTGCTGCGAATTAACTGCGGTCCGCTGACCTGCTCTACCTTGATATTAAGATCCACCTCGACGGAATTATCACTGTTACCAGCCATTCCGAAATCGCTGCGATTAAACGACAGGATTCCCTGGGCGTAGCCTCCCCCGCCCCCCTGGTCGGCGATCACCAGATTCAGCGTGGCGGGTTTTGAAACCCCGCGCATGGTAAAGGTGCCGTCTACGTCGAAGGTTGTTTTCCCGGTCTGAACCACCTTGTCGGACTTGAACGAAATTGTGGGATTCTGCTGGACGTCAAGCAATTCTCTGCTCTTCAGCTTGTCGTCATTCTTGCCACCGGGCGTGTACACGCTTGCGGCCTGAATTTCGACGTTCATCACGGCCGAGGTGGGGTCGCGAGAGGCAAACGTAAGGGTTGCATTCCATTTCTCGAAATTGCCCGTCAACGGCCTCGAAGACCGCACATTGAATCGGATGGAACTTTGGACCGGGGTGACCTGAAAGACCGGGACTTGCGCTACAGAGGGCAGGGATAACAACGCACTTGCTATAAGGCACATCACAAGCAGTCGCATGCCCAGAGTCTGGATGGGCGAAGCATTCTTGTCAACCGGGCTGCAGTTTTCTAAGCGAAGTTGCGCCTCTTAAACTGTCCGAATCTTCGACATTACGACCTGTGCTCTATGGGTGCTCTGCTTGGTGTGTCGATGGATCCCGTAGTTCATCTTGGCCGGGTGATTCAACGGCGAGATGCCTCATCGGTTATGGAGGCGACATGGGAGACGAGGATTTGACCGGGCTTATTACGAGGAATGTGTGCCCATTGTGTAAGGAACATCATCCGGCTGACGAAGGCATCGTGCTGTATGTTCGGGAATTCGTTTGTTCGGAGTGCGGAGCCGAGTGGTCTGACCTTTGGTGCGCAGATTGCGACGATAAGTGTCCCAACTGCAACACTGAGATTCAACCTGACTCGGATCGGAGCAGGTCGGTGGTTTTTGAGGAGCCAATAAACGAAAAAGCAGTCGAAGAATAGATTGCTATTCCGCTAATGCATACCGTCCACCACCCTTAAACGAGAGAACGCCCAGATCACTCAGCACTTGAAGCTGTTGTCGGATTTTTGGTCGGATGTGGCGGTTTCCTGGGTAAACAACCGCGAATCGCTGTTCGCGCTCGCATACGTCGGAGAGCGAGAATTCAGATTTTTTCAACTCCCGTATCACAGAAAGTGTCAGGGTGCTCCAGCCTCGTTGGTCAGAGGGGAGATTTGAGAGCGGGAGAAAACGTTGGAATCTGCGCCGAACCTCGACCCTGTCTTCGGCGATTCCTTTCTCAACCAAAGCGATCTCACCGTCAAGTGGGATCCGATCGAGGCAGATATTGCATCCGACCCAACCCGCACGCCTGTCGTGTTCGGAGAGTGGTTGTCGACGCTCGATGACCCACGGTGTAAGGAAGCTTGAATGGATCGCGGTCAGCGACTGTACTCGCCAGAGCTCGGTGCGCTCCAACAAGCACAACGTCGGCGCAGTGCCTGACTCGATCATTGCCACTATGGTCGCATAGGCGCCATCCACAAGGGATTTCCGAGGCCGCCTCACGAAAGTCTTGAGTTCATAGCTGTGACCACAAATGTTGCAGGAAAAATCTGTTGCCCGAGTGTTCGCAGGCGTTTTGGTCAAATGATCGGATTTACAGGCGAGGCAGTAGCTGTTCTCTGAAAACCACTGCTCAGAAATAACTCGAGCTCGCTGAGCCGGGCTGTTATAAACAGACGCGACTGCTGGATTACAAAATAATTCCATTTCCAGAGTGTGCAGGCAAAAGCTCATTCAACATAGCACAGGCCTTCACACCGGAAGAGTTGCACGGCTTGCACGTTCCATACGAATCATTTGAAATACCCTCTGGCATGACTCATCACAAGCTCGCTTTTCTCTTTCCCGGACAAGGGTCGCAGTCGGTTGACATGGGCCGGGAGCTCTTCGATAACTTCGCGGTCGCGCGGCAGACCTTCGAAGAAGCTGACGACACGCTGGGGTTTGCAATTTCCGATCTGTGTTTCAACGGCCCGGAGGAACAACTGAAGCTCACAGAGTTCACGCAGCCGGCGATCTTTGCGGTGTCGATTGCGGCGCAGCGGGTGCTGGCTGAAAAAGGCATCACGCCGAGCTTCGTCGCGGGGCACTCGCTGGGTGAGTACTCGGCGGATGTGGCCGCAGGTGTGGTTTCGTTTGCCGATGCGGTGCGCACGGTGCGCAGCCGCGGGCGGTTCATGCAGGAGGCGGTTCCGGCGGGCGAGGGAGCCATGGCCGCCGTGCTGGGCATGAGTTCGGAAGATGCCGCGAAGGCCTGCGCGGACGCTGCGGCCGAGACGGGCGCGGTGGTGTCGCCGGCAAACTTTAACTCGCCGGAGCAGACGGTCATTTCCGGGGCGGCAGCGGCTGTCGAGCGGGCTGCCACGCTATGCAAAGAGCGCGGTGCGAAAAAGACGGTAATGCTTCCCGTGAGCGCTCCGTTCCACTGCGCGATGATGCAGCCGGCTCAGGACCGGCTGGCTCCGCTGCTGAACGGCTTGGCATTTTCCGACGCAGCGGTCCCTGTGGTCGTCAATGTGGACGCAGCGCCGGTCGGCGAAGGCGAACGGCTGCGCGATGCGCTGATCCGGCAGGTTACGGGCGCGGTGCGCTGGGTCGAATCGATGAAGGTGTTGATTGCAGAGAAGCCAACGCACTTCATCGAGGTTGGGCCGGGGAAGGTGCTGTGCGGGCTGATGCGGCAGATCGACCGGAGCCAGACTTGTCTGAACGTCGGGGATGTGGCAAGTCTGGCGAAGACGCTGGCTGCGCTGGAAGCGGCAAGTCAGCAGGTCAGCGAGTGAGCGGGGCAGGGATCAAGCGGCCAGGGATAAGACGGTCAGGGATAGGACGGCCGGGGAGCGGCAGGGAATCGAAGCTCACGACAGCGCTCAGGGCAGGCTGTGGGGCACCCGATAGGCACATCACCCGTAAGGACACAAAGTACAGAGAGATTCACCGCAAAGACGCAAAGGACGCAAAGGCTTCGATCTATCGATCGAGCAACGCCATCGCCCCTGGGCTATAGCGCTCACCTACGGCCACTCCCCTGGGGGCGACGGCGTCGATCTCTGCGAGGTCTTCGGGGGTCAATTGGAGAGTTGCGGCAGCGGCGTTCTCCTCGAGATACTTGCGGCGCTTGGTGCCGGGGATGGGCGCCATGTCGTCTCCCTGGGCGAGCACCCAGGCGAGGGCAAGCTGCGAAGGCGTGCAGCCCTTTTTCGCGGCCAGCTGTTCGACCTTGCTGACAAGGTCGAGATTGTGCTGGAAGTTCTCGCCCTGGAAGCGCGGCGAAGTGTGACGCCAGTCGTCGGGAGCGAGGTCGCTGGGAGATTTGATCTGGCCGGTCAGGAATCCGCGACCCAGCGGCGAGTAAGGGACAAATCCGATGCCCAGTTCGCGGATCGTCGGCAGGATTTCCTCTTCGGGCTCGCGGTACCAGAGCGAATATTCGGTCTGGAGAGCGCTGATAGGATGAGTGGCGTGAGCGCGGCGGATGGTAGTGGGTGAGGCCTCAGAGAGTCCGAGGTAGCGCACTTTGCCGGCCTTGACCAGCTCGGCCATGGCTCCAACGGTTTCCTCGATGGGCGTTTTCGGGTCGACGCGGTGCTGATAGTAGAGGTCGATGGTGTCGATGCCGAGCCGCTGCAGGCTGGCATCGCAGGCGGCGCGGACGTATTCCGGGCGGCTGTCGGCTCCGCGGCGGTCGCTGTTGAGATCGCGCACGATGCCAAACTTGGTCGCGATGACGACCTTGTCACGGAATGGGCGCAGCACCTTACCGATAAGAACCTCGTTGGTATGCGGGCCGTAGACGTCGGAGGTATCGAAGAAGGTGATGCCAAGTTCGAGAGCGCGGTGGATGGTGGCGATGGATTCGGAGTCGTCGCGCGGGCCATAGAACTCCGACATGCCCATGCATCCGAGGCCGAGCTCTGAAACGACGAGGCCCTGAGTGCCGAGTTTGCGCTGCTGCATGATAATCCTCCGGTGAAGAGATTCGCCGGAGCAAATTGGGATTCAGGCAGTGCCGCCAGCTCTCCAAATCATGGGCCCAGGTAAAGCTCGACCGGTGAGAAGCCGATGGTCTTGGTCTTGTTGTCGACGCGCAGAAAGATCGGTGTTTTGCCGCCGTTGATATTGACTCCGATGACTACGCCGTTGCCGACGCGATGGGCGATGACGATGTTGTGCGACTTGATGACGCCGTAGTCGCTTTGGGGACCCCAATCCTTCTGGAAGGTAGCGAAATCGTAAACCTTGTACTGGTCGGGATGCTGCTGCCAGTCAGGGTCGTTGTTCCAGAGGCCGTATGCCTTCTGGAGATCGCCGGACTGGACGGCGGCGAAGAAGTTGTTCAGGCGGCGGTCCTGCGGCCAATGCCAGAGTTGCCATGGGATATCAAGCGACCATGAGGCGATACCGATGGCAACCAGCACGATGATGACAATTCCCGCAATCAGCAGGTTGCGGTTCCGCGTCTCGCGGCGCACATCGAACTTCGGAGCATCCATCAATGTCATCGGTGGCCAGTTTTCCTTTCGGTCGGGTTTTGGGGCCCTTGGGCTTAACGGCTGTAGTTCGTGCGGTCCTTTTCGGCGCGGCGCTCCATCGCCAACGAGATAAGCCGGTCGATAAGCTCAGGATACGCGATGCCGGAGGCCGCCCACAGCTTGGGATACATGCTGATAGACGTAAAGCCGGGCATGGTGTTGATCTCGTTGAGATAGATGCGCCCGGGCTTGCCGGTGGACGGCGTTGGCTCCATGAGGAAATCGACGCGGGCGAGACCGGCGCAGTCGCAGGCGCGGAAAGCGGCGATGGCCATCTGCTGGACCTGCTTCGTCTGGGCTTTCGTGAGCCTGGCTGGAATGATCAGCTCGGAGCCTTCGCTGAGGTATTTCGCCTCGTAGTCGTAGAACTCTTTGCCGGGGACGATTTCGCCGACAACGGAGGCTTGCGGATTGTCGTTGCCGAGGACGGCGACTTCGAGTTCGCGGGCTTTGCCCCGCTTGCCGCCGACCGCCTGCTCGACGACAATCTTGCGGTCGTATCCGGCGGCGGTTTCGATGGCGGGGCCGAGTTCTTTGCGGTCGTGGGCCTTGGTAATGCCGACCGATGAGCCAAGGTTGGCCGGCTTGACGAAGAGCGGATATCTCAGGGCCGCTTCGATCTTCGCGATGGTTTTCTTCGGGCTGGCCTCCCACTCGGAGCGCAGGAAGGTGGCGTGCCTGGTGATGGGCAGCTTCGCGGCGGCGAAGAGCTTTTTCATGATGTCCTTGTCCATGCCGGTGGCAGAACCCAGGACTCCGGAGCCGACGTAGGCGATTCCGGCCAGTTCGAAGAGGCCCTGGATGGTGCCGTCTTCGCCGAAGGTTCCGTGCAGGACGGGGAAGATGACGTCGAGACTGAGGGGAGAGCCGGGAGCGGCGGCGGCGTGAAGGTCGATGGAGTGGGCGTCGGTCTCGAAGGGGACGAGCGTGCCGGTTTTGCTGTCGGAGGGCACGGGAGGGACGATGACGGATTCTCCGCGAGCGAGTACGGCGGCTGAGGCTGTGGTCTGCGGGTCTCCGGCGCGGAGCTGGCGGGGCTGAGATGTTGGCTCCCCGGCGAGCAGGCGGGCGGCGTCGGTGGAGGTGACCCAGCGGCCTTCTTTGGTGATGCCGATGGGGGTGATCTCGTACTTTTTCGGATCGATGGCCTTTAGGACCGACGCGGCGGACAACAGCGAGACTTCATGCTCGCCGCTGCGTCCGCCAAAGAGGACGCCTACGCGGAGTTTTGGCATAACTTTAGACACTGGGATCGAGATGCTCTTTGGGAACGCGAAAGACCCCCTTGATGCAAGGGGGTTGCGAATCGCGATCTGGATGTGATTCTTCTGCATGAAGACGGACCCGGGATATAGCTGAGGAGGTTCCTGGAATATAGGCTTCACGCTGTCAATGGGAGCTTGGCTACGGCTGGAGCGAATTTCGTGGAGGTAGTTGATTACGGCGCAGTCCAGCGGGTGACGAAATCGCTCCGGGCGATTTATCGGAAGGTGTAGGTTTGCGACACCGTACGCCTTCTCAAGGGCGAGATAGGCGTGTCTGACCATCTGAAGTCCAAGGCTGGTCGTCAGATCGAGACAGGAGCCAAGATCGAGAATTGCGCCAACGACAAAAGGCGCTTTAATTCGCTTCGGCTCTCTTGACGCAACTTCTTGCGCAAACTGCAACCCGCGGAGCGGGTTGGCTTCCCAGAAATAGATGCCTTCGCCGAGCCAGTCATAGTCATTGCGGCTCGGCCGGAAATCTTCATTGTGCAAAAGATGCTCGCCTACATCTTCATCGCATCCGTGGTAACCAAGAACAAAGGAAGTTGAAAGCCTATGCACTTAAGGGCTATCGATATGGCTTGCGGGGATTACCCTTCGGCGTGAAAAAACCGGCGTCGATCAGGGTCTTGAGTGCAGCCTTCCGGGAGCGCGTGGCCTTTTTCGTGAACTGGCGGGCAGCTTTGCGAAACTCCTCTATTTCCTTGCGCTGCGAGGCCGTCATCAGGCCGCCGATATCGTCCCATTTGGAAACCGCCTTCGCCATGGACCTAGCCTAACATGCGTTAAGCTTCGGCGCAGATCACTAAAGTATCTTCTTCCCGAACGCCGACGAAATAAGCTCGACAGCCAGATCCGCAGTCCGGTTGCGCTCGTCGATGACCGGATTCACCTCGACGATCTCGAAGCTCAGCATCCGGCCGTGGTCGGCGATGATCTCCATGGCGAGGTGGGCCTCGCGGTAGGTCGCCCCGCCGCGTACGGGAGTGCCAACGCCGGGAGCGTCCTCGGGATCGATCCAATCCATGTCGAGGGAGACGTGATAGCCTGCTGTGCCGCGTCCGGCGGCACGCAGGGCCTCTTCCATCACGGTGCGCATGCCGCGCTCGTCGATGTCACGCATGGTATAGACCTCCGTAATGCCGGCGCGGCGGATGTTTTCCTTCTCGGTGGCGTCGATGTCGCGTACGCCAATCAGCACGGTGTTTTCAGGCGCGACCTTGGGCGAAAAGCCAAGAATGTTGGCCAGCGGCGCGGGGCCGAGGCCGAGCAGCGCGGCCAGAGGCATGCCGTGGACGTTGCCGCTGGGCGAGGTCTCAGGCGTGTTGATATCGGAGTGGGCGTCGATCCAGATCAGGCCGATTTTCTTGTTCTCGCGTCGGTAATATTCGGCGACGCCGGAGACGGTTCCCGCTGCGACGGAGTGATCGCCGCCGAGCACCACCGGCGTCATGCCCTCCTCAAGCGAGCGCAGCACTGCGTGGGCCGCCTGGGTGCAGGTCTCGGTGATTTCCTTCAGGTAACGGGCGCTCTCCTGGCCCTCGGGCTTCGTCTCGGCAATAGCCACACCGATGTTGCCGCCATCTCTCACCACGTGCCCGAGGGCTTCAAGGCGCGCCTCGAGGCCGGCAACCCGGACCGCCGAGGGGCCCATATCGACGCCGCGGCGTGCGGCTCCGAGGTCGAGCGGGACGCCGATGATCCTGATGCGGCGCGGAGGCAGCGCCTGGACGCCGGTGTGCGCCGGGCGGCCAGTAGTGGTAGTGGTGGCCCTTTCCGCTGCCGGGATTTCAGTCACTCGTGTCATAACTCGGCCTACGGGTAAATGCGGTTCAGCGTGCGCGCGAAGGGAATGGTTTCGCGGACATGCTCCAATCCACAGATCCACGCGACCGCCCGCTCAATGCCCATGCCGAAGCCGGAGTGCGGAACCGAACCATACCTCCGTAGATCGAGATACCACTGAAATGCATCGATGGGCAAGTTGTGCTCCTCGATGCGCTTTTTGAGCAGATCAAAGGAGGCAATGCGCTGCGAGCCTCCAATGATTTCGCCGTAGCCTTCCGGTGCGAGCACATCGACGCACAGAGCGTATTTCGGGTCCTGCGGATCGGGCTCCATGTAGAAGGCCTTCACGGCAGCGGGGTAGCGGTGCACCATCACCGGCCTGTCGAACTGCGAGGAGATGTAAGTCTCGTCGGGCGAGCCGAAGTCGTTGCCGTATTCGAACGGGTTTTCAAGCAGGCCCTTGGCGTGGGCGTCGTTGAGCACGGCGACTGCGTCGTCATAGCGCAGTCGCGGGAACGGCGGCTTGATGGATTCGAGCTTCGCAGTTTCGCGGCCGATGACTTTCAGGTCGGCGGCGCGGCGCGTGAGCACGCGATCGACGATGAAGCTGAGGAACTGCTCGGCCAGCTCCATCAGGCAGTCGAGATCGCAGTAAGCAAGCTCGGGCTCGACCATCCAGAACTCGGTCAGATGGCGGCGCGTCTTCGATTTTTCGGCGCGGAACGTAGGTCCAAACGAATAGACTTTGCCGAGCGCAAGCGCCGTGCTCTCGATGTACAACTGCCCGGACTGGGTAAGATAAGCCTCGCCTCCGAAATACTCTACGGGAAAGAGCGTGCTGGTCCCCTCGCATGCCGCCGGCGTGAGAATCGGCGGATCGGTGAGAACAAATCCGTTGTCGTCCAGAAAGTCGCGACACGCCTTGATAATTTCGGCGCGAATACGCAGTATCGCTGCCTGGCGCGGGGTACGAATCCAGAGATGGCGGTGCTCCATCAGGAAATCGGTGCCGTGCTCCTTGAGCGAGATGGGAAAGGGCGTCTCCTCGGGCACGCGCTGGACGATTTCGATGCCCTCTACGTCCAATTCGTAACCGCCGGGGGCACGTTTGTCAGCGCGAACCTTCCCGGTGACGATAACGCTGGACTCCTGCGTTAGACCTTTGATGGCTTCGAACACTTCAGCCGGAACGGCGGCTTTCGGAACGACACCCTGAATGGTTCCGCTGCCGTCACGGAAAATGGGGAAGAGCAGCTTTCCGCTCTCGCGCAGGTTGTAGAGCCATCCCTTTATGGTGACGCTGCGGCCTTCGTGCTCGCCGATCTTCGCTACGGTCGTGAGGGCAATGTTGGTAAGTGGTTTAGAGTGTGTCGCTGTACCGGCTATGGATTCAGTCGTTGTTTTTTCTGACATGATTTGAACACGTGTTTCAGCGCTGTCGCTGGAATCGATATATATCTGTTGCCTCTTCGCTGCTTACGAGTAGCTTTCGAATGCCTTCTGCGCCTTCTTCATCACTGTGTCGGGAGTTTCTTCAAGAGCGTAGTGAATTTCGAGTACTCCCGCCGGAATCTGCGGAGCAGTCTTCAGGCCGTCATAGACTTCATCCCAGCGGATTGTGCCGTCGCCCGGCCACAGGTGGGCATCGCGATCGCCATGGTTATCGTGCAGGTGCGAGGAGTGGATGCGGTCCTTCAACTCGTCCAGGGTGGTCTTCACGCCCTCACCCAAATTTGCGTGGCCCACGTCGAGGCAGACGCCGATATCGGTGAAGTGTCCTGCGTTAAGGATTTCGAGGATATTCGCCGGCCGGGTGACTTCGTTCGTAATGTTTTCGACCAGCAACTTCACGCCGAGCGGATTGGCAAAGGCGCGGAGATGTTCGAGTGCAGTGATCGAATTCTCGAGCGCGCGCGGGCTCCATGTATCCTCGCGCTCGCCGAGATGAATGACAATGAACCGGAAGGGTATCTGCTCGGCAACTTCGAGGGCGCGTTTGATCTCGTCCATGGCATCGATGCGACGGGATTTTTCCGGGTGAATGAGGTTGACACCCGGCTCGCCCCAACGGCCCATCTCGTGATCGACATAGAGCGGCATGTGCATTGAAAATGCTTCCGTTGGATTCGACCGGAACCACTCGGCCAAATCGCGAATTGCGGCGCGGTCGGTGTAGTCGAAGTGCTGGCGCGCGGCAAACAGCTCGACTCCGTCGGCTCCGGCTTTATGGATGGTCTCCAGCAAGCCGGGGTGGAGCCGGTTGCGTAGAAATACGTGGGACGAGATAACCTTCAGCATGAAAGTAAGACCTGGGGGAAGCTTAGCTACAATCTTCTTCCATTTTCTCATTTGTGCATGGATGTGGGCGCGTCCTTAGCTCCAGGTTTTCCGTTGCAGCCACAGCTCACTTCGAAATCAGGCCGGAGAATTGACAGCCCGTTCGGAGCCAGTCTCGAACCGATCGCTGTTCTTCCGCTTTTACAAACGCGCTTAGAAGTCGAGCCGCATGCGGAAGTAAAGGATCCGGTTCGCCTGGGAGCTGGAGAACTGCGTACTTGAGAGCGTAGTGGATTGGCCGAAGAGAGGTGAGCCAAGGACTCCAACCGGGGTGCCCCCGTTCACGGTGTTGAACAGGTTCTGTGTCTGAATGCCCAAATTCATTGTGTAACGGCGGGCGACCTCCGTCTTAGGGAGCTTTCTCCCGGGGACGACAGCGGGTGGAGCGGGCTGCTCGGCGAGAGGCGGCCCAAAACCGAAGTTTCGGCTCAGGCCCAGATTGAGCATCACCAGAGCCGGGCCGGTTCCGTAATTCATGGGGATGATCTTTTGTCCGGGCAGAGGATCGGCGTCAAATGTACCCCATTTCGTGTGGTAGACGCTGGGCCGGCTGAGATCGGTGGCAAAGGCCGGCCGGTCGTTGAACTGCGAATCGCCATTAAGGTCCTCTCCGACTGTGATGTTGAAGGGGGCATTCGATTGAGTGATCAAGCCCGGGTTGAAGCGCAGCTTGAGCGGGAGCTTGACAAGGCTGAAGAGATAGAGCCGGTTACGCATGTCCTGTGCCGCCCGGCCATAGTCCACGTTCAGATCGTATTGGTTGGAAGGAAAGCTGCTGGGGCCTCCGGTATTGCTGTGGCTGTATCCGAAAATATAGTAGCCGTAGAGCAGGACAGGGCTCACGTTGAGCTGGAAATTGGTGAAGAGGCGATGCCTCTTGGAAGTTGCAAGGGAATCGTACTGGTAGATGTTCTGGAGAGTCCCGTACGGACGGACGCCGCTGGTTGGGTCGGCAGGATTGTATGTTCCGGGCAGCGGAGCATTGATGTTCCTGGTGATCAGCTGATCGATTCCGCGATAGAAGGTGTAGTCGACCGAGAGCGTCAGGTGTTTGAAAAATTGCTTTTCCAGGCTGACACTTTCCTGAACGGTGTGGGGAGAGTGCAGGCGGGGGCTGATCTGATAAATAGTGGGCAGCGTAGCGGGTCCGAGCTGATCAACCGGCGGCACGTCGGGATAGAAATCCGGGTTGTTTACGACGTATTGCTGCTGCAGCACGCCGTTCTGGCGGCGAGCGTTCACTACCAGGTCGCCGGGGAAGCGGTCGTAGAAGACGCCGATGCCGGCACGCAGTACGGCTTTTGCAGATGAATCCTTACTGGCCCCGATTCCCCAGGCGTAGCTGAGCCGGGGACCAAAGTCGGCGTGGTCGGGGATATCGCTCTGGGTCTCGAAGCGGAGGCCCGGGGTGAGGGTCATGTTTGGTTTCATCTTCCATTCGTCTTCGAAGTAGACGCCAAAATCGGCGAGGCCGATCGATACGTCCGGGCTGCCCCTGATGATGGAGAACTGGCTAGCGCCTCCGCCGAGCGCCCGGATTTCGGCCGGAGTAAGGCCATTCGCGATGCCCTGTTCGGTGATCTCCCAGGCGTTTATGGAAGAGAAGATGAATTGACCGTTGAAGCCGGCGGAGGAGGAATTGCGGTCCTGGAGATAGCGGAAGCGCGCACCAGTGCGCAACAGATGAGAGCCGAGGAGGACGGAAATATAATCCTGGAGCTCGTAGCGGTTCTGCCGGTCGTGAAGCTGGCCGAGGTTGTTGCCGCCTCCGACGAATGCGCCCTGTACGAGGACGGTTGGGGTGCTGTCAAGCGAGGCGGAGCTGTCGTTGGTGCGCATGAACTGAAAGCGGGTCTCGTTAATCACACGCGGCCCGTAAACCTGAGTGTCGCTGAACTGGAAAGTCTGGTCGGTATGGCGGGTGTTGATGGCTTGGCTTTGAAGAGAGAGTTGGTTCTGAACGACGGTGTCCTGGCTCTGATGTCCGAAGTCGTATCTGAAGCTGATGGTCTGTTTTTTCCCGATCTGAAAATCGATGCGCGGCCCGAGCTCGACGCCGTTCTGCGGGCTGGATACGGTGGCCGTATAGGCGGGGCCGGTGCTCGACGTGATGGCATGGATAAACGATTGCGCGCCAACGGTGTGCTGGTCACCGGTGAGGAACCACGTGCTGGTCTTGGTGAGGGGGCCGCTGATATCGCCTTCGGAATAAAACGAACCGTAGGGGGGCTGCTCCTCGACGTAGGGATTGCGTGAGTTAAGCGCGGAAGTATCTCCGAGCAGGGTGAGGGAGCCATGCAGCGCGTCAGTTCCCGCCTTGGTGATAATTTCGACCCGGCCCTCGCCGGTAGTATCGAACTGGGCCGAAAAGGGATTCTCATTGATGCGTATCTCGCGGATGGAAGATTTGGGCGGGAGACGGGTGGCCGTGAATCCGTCAACGAAGAATTTTGTGCCGGATTCTCCGCCAGCCATGGCCTGTATTTGAAGCTTCAACTGCTGTGGGTCGGTGGAGAATGTGTCGAGTAAGTCTCCTTTGAGGATAATGGCGCCCTGATTGTGATCGGGGCTGGTGTCAAGGGCTCGGTCAGAGACGGCAACCTGCTGGCGCTGAATTTCGATTTTGAGCGCAATAACGAGCCGGAGTTGCTGCCCCGGTTGAAGAATTATGCTGCGCTCATCAGTTCTGAATCCCCGGGCTTCGACAGACAGGCTATAGGTACCGGGTGGGATTGGCAGGAATCGGAAGACGCCCGCGGCATCGGTTGTGGCAGAGAGAACGTTGCCATCCTGAGCGGCAATCTGGATATGAGCGGAAGGGACAAGTGCGCCGGCGGGATCTGTAACTGCGCCGGAAATGGCAGACGCGCTGACCTGGGCCGAGGCGCAAGTGCACGCGAACAGGAGCGCGAACCGGACGACAACCCGCAAAAGCATGGTTCTCAGAAATGGGGGAAAGAACTCCTGCATGGTTGGCGACGTTCAGCCTGACATTCGATCTGCAATCACCGGTAAGAGCCGGAGGTATCGTGGACAACAATGCAGCCTGCTGTACCAGCAGGGGGGAAATGCTTCCGGGTCAGGACAGAGGCCGGACACCAAACGGGATTGAGTGGGACGTTTCTTTCAGCCGTCTCTGCTCACTCCCTCGGAAGAAACGTCGGGAACTGTTCAAGTATTCCTAACATATCAAAATCTCGCCCGTATGGAGGAGAGCGGCGAATGTCCCGGCGGGGGACCGGTTTGCGACGTCGGCGGAT
>JAFAMZ010000352.1 GCA_019232935.1 Silvibacterium sp. | reverse complement strand
AATCAAATTTACGGTCTTACTACCGGCCAGACTTCACCCACCAGCCGCCTCGGCATGAAAACCAAGAGCATGCCTTTCGGCAACGTCGAATCCCCGGTGAATCCCATTTCCCTGGCTCTTGCTGCGGGCTGCACCTTTGTCGCTCGCGGTTTCAGCGGTGAGCAGAAGCATCTTACCGAACTCATACGACAGGGAATTCAGCACCCAGGCTTTTCCTTCCTCGACGTCTTCAGCCCCTGCGTCACTTATAACCACGACAACACTTATCAATGGTTCAGGCCGCGCGTGAAGAAGCTTGAGGACGACTCATCCTACGATGCCTCGGACTGGACCGCAGCGATGGAGAAGTCCGTGCTTTGGGGTGAAGAAATTCCCATTGGCAAGTTCTTCGAGCGCACCGATGTTCCCCCGTTGCACATAGCTGAGCCGGTCTTGAGCCAGGGACCTCTGGTGAATCGGGAGCTGCGAGTACCCTCCGATGTTGCGCAATCATTCGTTCAAGAGTTGATGTAGCGATGTTGCGGATCCAAGCCTGAATCGGTTAGGGTCGGGTTTGGGAATTGTGTTTAGCCGCAGAACCGCTTCACTCCGACACAGGCGCTACTCAACGGTGACGGATTTCGCCAGGTTGCGGGGCTGATCGACGTCGCATCCACGGCGCACGGCGATATGATAGGCGAGCAATTGCAACGGCACGACGTCGAGGACGGGAAGCAGCAGCTCCGAAGCGGGCGGAACGTAGAGAACGTGGTCGACGAGCTGCTTGATGTGGTCGTCGCCCTCGATGGCGATGGCGATGACCTTGCCGGAGCGCGCGGTTACTTCCTGAACATTTGAAAGAGTCTTCTCATAGCGCAGGACGGAGTCTCGGTTGGTGTCGTCTTTGGAGGCGAGGACGACGACGGGCAGGGTTTCGTCAATGAGGGCGTTGGGGCCGTGCTTCATTTCGCCGGCAGGGTAGCCTTCGGCGTGAATGTAGGAAATTTCCTTGAGCTTGAGGGCGCCTTCGAGAGCAATGGGGTAATGGATGCCGCGTCCGAGATAGAGGAAGTCGCGAGCGTTGGAGTAGATTTTTGCGATGTCCTCGCAGGCCGAATCGGCAGCGTGAAGAGCCTGCTCGACCTTGCCGGGCAGGAGACTAAGGGATTCGAGAAGGGCGATGCTCTCCGGTGTTGTCACCGTGCCTCGTTTCTGCGCGAGATGCAGGGCAAAGAGAAACAGGGCGACCAGCTGGGCGGTGAAGGCTTTGGTTGAGGCGACGCCGATTTCGGGGCCGGCGTGCGTGTAGATGGTTCCGTGGGCCTCGCGCGCGATCATCGCGCCGACGACGTTGCAGATGGCGATGGTCTTCGATCCCTTGGCGATCATCTCGCGCTGGGCGGCGATGGTATCGGCGGTCTCGCCGGATTGGGTGATGAGCAGGCCGAGCGCGGCGGGATCGGCGATGGGGTCGCGGTAGCGGTACTCGCTGGCGTAGTCGACCTCGACAGGGACGCGGGCGAGGCGCTCGATCATGAATTTGCCGGCGGTTGCGGCATGCCAGCTTGTTCCGCAGGCGGCGATGTTGATGCGGGAGGCACGGCGGAACTCCTCGTCGGTGATCTGCATTTCGCTCAGGAAGACCTTGCCGGAATCGAGCGAGATGCGGCCGAGGGTGGTGTCGCGGATGGCGCGCGGCTGCTCGAAGATTTCCTTGAGCATGAAGTGCTTGTATCCGCCTTTTTCCGCCTGGATGGGGTCCCACAGGATGCGCTGGACGGGTCGCTCGATGCGATTGCCTTCGAGGTCGGTGAGCTCGACTCCTGCGGGCGTGAGCACGGCGACATCGCCGTCGGCGAGGAAGTAGAGGTCGCGGGTATGGTGAAGGATTCCGGGGACATCGGAGGCGACGAAGTACTCGCCCTGTCCGATGCCGATGACGACGGGAGGGCCGTTGCGGGCGGAGACGATCTTATCGGGCTCGTCGGCGGAGATGACGCTGATGGCATAGGCTCCGGTGAGGCGGCGCGCGGCGCGGCGGACTGCCTCTTCGAGAGGCATGTTCTTGCCGGTGCCGGCGGCGGAGGCAAGCTCCTGCTCGATGAGGTGGGCGATGATTTCTGTATCGGTCTCGGTTACGAATTTGTGGCCTTCGGCGATGAGTTCGTGTTTCAGGGCCAGATAATTTTCGACGATGCCGTTGTGGACGACGACGATGCGTCCGCTGCAGTCGCGGTGGGGATGGGCGTTTTCCTCAGTCGGGCGGCCGTGGGTGGCCCAGCGGGTGTGGCCGATACCGAAGGTGCCGTGGACGGGGTTGTCGCGGAGGACGGCCTCAAGGTTGACGAGCTTGCCGGGGGCGCGGCGTAATTGGAGGCCGGCGGTATTGCCGGCTACGGCAATGCCTGCGGAGTCATATCCGCGGTATTCAAGGCGGCGAAGACCTTCAATGATGAGGGGAACAACCTGCTTGCTGCCAACGTAGCCAACTATTCCACACATAGGTTGATTATCGCAGGACGGGAACAGGGAACAGGGAACAGGGAACAGGGATCACGGATCAGGGAACAGGGAATAGGGAACAGGGAATAGGGAACAGGGAAACAAGATTCGAATAGAGTCGATCAAACAGCAGTGCAAATTTTCAGATAGGCAGATAGTTTGGGGGATTCGTTTCGCGATTTAATCGTGTGGCAGCGAGCCATTCAGCTCAGTACTGCGATCTATAAGCTCACAGCAGATTTTCCGAAAGAAGAGATTTACGGTCTGACAAGTCAGCTTCGACGCGCTGGCGTTTCGATTGCCAGCAATATTGCAGAAGGTTATGGCCGGGCAACGAGTGGGGAATACAGACACTTTCTCGCGATGGCTCGCGGTTCAAATCTTTAGGTCCAGACACAATTGACAATTGCAGGTGAGCTCGGTTTTGGATACGCGAACAAACGCAAGGCGACCGAAGAGCTCTCGCATGAAGTTGGCAAGATGCTTGGCGCCATTCTAATCAAGCTTCCCTGAGCCCTGTTCCCTGGGCCCTAGGGCGCTAGTCTTCAAGATGGAAGGTGTACTCTTCGATGACGGGGTTGGTGAGGATTTCGCGGGCGATGCGGTCGACTTCGGCGCGGGCGGCGGCGGGATCGAGGCTGTTTCCGAGACGCAAGACAAAATATTTACCCTGGCGCACGTCGTCGATCCCCTGATACTGCATCTTTCGAAGAGCGTTATGGATGGCCTGACCCTGAGGGTCGAGAACGGTCTGCTTCAGGGTTACGTAGACATGAGCCTTCATCGAGCCCGATTATAAAGGACTTCTCGTCCAGGGATGCGCGCCGCTTGGCGCATGCGGCTTTCAGCCGCGGCGGTATGGGGCAGCAATTTCGTACCAAATTTGCGTACACTGGAGTTCACATGGTCGATTATCTGGAACTGCCGATTGGCGACAAGACCCCCGAAGTCGTCAATGTTGTGATCGAGATTCCTGCCGAGGGAATCAACAAATACGAATACGACAAGCAGCTTCATGTGTTTCGGCTGGACCGGAATCTCTACTCGCCGGTGCATTATCCGGGAGATTACGGCTTTATTCCTTCGACGCTGAGCGACGATGGGGATCCGCTGGACGTGCTTGTGCTGGTGGATGCGCCGAGCTTTCCGGGATGTGTGATGCAGGTTCGGCCGATCGGCCTGCTGGAGATGCTCGATCAGGGCAAGCTCGACGAGAAGGTTCTGGCGGTGGGAAAGAACAATCCGCGGTACACCGATGTGTGGAATTATTCCGAGATTTATCCGCACATGCTGAAGGAGATCACGCATTTTTTCTCGATTTACAAGGATCTCGAAGGCAAGCGCGTGGAGGTCCACGGATGGCACGACGCGGCATACGCGCGCGATCGCATTACCTGGTCTGCGGCGAACTTCAAAGAGAACAAGGCTGCGAAGGCCTCAGTCTCCCGATGAGGCAGGCTGCAACGTCTTGGGCAGCGGGCGGCCGGACCAGAGACTGCGGGAAATGCGATAGAAGATGGGCCCGGCGAGAGCAATAAGGAATCCGAAAAGCAGAGCCGGCATGTGTCCCATGCGCTCATCGCGCGAGGCGAATCCAGCGTAAGCGATAAGGCCGGTGGGGACCAGGCCGATGGCAATGGCCATGGCGAGATTTCCGGCCCGGAACGGGCGGTCAAGTTTCGGCTCGCGGAAGCGCAGGACGACAAGCGCGACGAACTCGAGAATGAGGCTTGCGCCGTAAAGCATAAGGTCGATGGAGATGAGGCGCTCGAAACTGAACTGCAGGGCGAGAGCCCAGGCAGTCGCGCAGATGAGCAGGGCGACCCAGGGTACTCCCTTGCTGTTGCGGCGGGCCAGCGCGGAGGGGAGAAGTCCGTCTTCGGCCATGACCATTGGCACCCGGGCGTAGGACATCATGAGGGCGTTGAACATGCCGAGGCCAGTGATGGTGCCGCCGAGGACAATGGCGATGCCCAGCCAGGGACCGGCGAAGTGGGTAGCGGCGTCGGTCCAGGAGCCGGTGGTGAACTGCGCGACTTCCATGCCGGCGAAACCGACGGCTGCGATAGGAATGACGTAGCTGAGGGCGACGACGGCTGCGCTCAGCAGCATGGCGCGCGGGTAATTCCGCTGCGGATTATCGACCTCCTTGGCGACAGTGGAGGCGTTGTCCCAGCCCATGTAATTCCAAAGGGCGACCAGGATGGCGGTGGAGAGGCCGTCGCCGCCGGTCGGAGCCGAGGTCCAAACCGAATGGGTGTGAAGATGCCAGCCGTGCCATACGGCGGCTCCGACCAGTACGGCAAAAGGCGCGAGCAACGCCACAAAAAGCGCAATTGAGCCTTCGCCGACGGCGGGCGCTCCGCGCAGGTTCCAGAGACAACAGAAGGCGATCAGGGCAAGTTCCCACAACGTGCCGCGCGGGCCTGCAGTCCAGGCAGGAAAAAGCCTGCTGAGGTAGAGCACGAAGATGGTCGGGTAGATCGCCATATCGAAGATGCTCGCCGTGAGCGAGAGCCAGGCCTCCTGGTATCCCCAGAAGGGGCCAAGCGCGCGGCGCACCCAGACGTAAAAGCCGCCTTCGTCGGGGATGGCGCTGGCGAGCTCACCGATCATGAGCGCGGTGGGGAAGCTCCACACGAAGGGAAGGAAGAGGAGGATAGCGAGTGCCTTAATGTAGCCGGCACCGCCAAGAATGTCTTCGATTCCGTACGGGCCGCCGGAGACCATAAAGTAGGTGGCGGCAGCCAGCGGCAGGAGCCGCAAAGTCCGGGACGGCTTGGAACTTTGCGTGGCGAGCTTTAGTAGTTGTGCGACCTCAGTGTTCTCCAGTTGTTTAGATTACAGCGAAACGAGCGGAGACTCGTTGAAAAATCGGAGGCTAAGAAATGCGCCGGAACCCGCTGCAGACGCGGGTCCCGATGCTATTTCAGGAAGCCTTACGAGCCGGCACACCGGAAGGCGTTGAGCTGGTGTCGATGTAGCCGGGATAGACTCGCTGCACGCGCCCGAAGACCTGGACGCGGGAAGATTCGGAAGCGGTACCTGCTGCTTCCTCCTGCGCGAGCGGATCGGATTCTTCTCTGATCTGGCCGTGATTTCGGGCGAGGATGGTTTCGGCTTCCGCCTGGCGCGATTCTGCATTCACGGTCACGATGGCACCGCCTCGAGCGATGGCCTTCGAAAGACGCTGTGCGCGGTTCTGCGTGATTCCCATGTTGTTGAATGAGCTTTCGAAGGCCGAGCTGGAATACGGGTAGTCGTATTCTGCGTATTCGTACTGATTGACTACTCCGAGCGGGCCTTCCCCGGTTCCATAGCTTGTCGAGCTTTTTTCGGATTGCGGCTCGCGTTTCCTGCCGGTGTCTCCGGAGAAGATGTGCTTGAGCTTTTCCCACCAGGATTCATCGGAGCGCCGTTCGGCTGTTTCGGTTTCGGTCTCGTATGTGGTTTCTGTCTCGTATGTGGTTGAGGATGGCGAGGCGGTGAGGCCGCCTCCTTCATAAGAGGCATCCAGCTCGGGTTGCGTCTGAGCAGAGGAGCGATGCGAGTCTTCAAGGCTGCTGGGCAACTCGGAGGGTATGCTGCTGGGGATTTCAGATCCCGGGATGGGGCCGGGATGAGTCGGAGCGCCGGTGAAACCGGTGCCCATGCCGGTTGCAAGACCGGTAGCGGTGACACCGCTGGTGCCGGACTCGGGTCCCGAGGTGCCGGAGGCGGAAGCCCGGGATCCCTGATTTATCTCGTCATGACGTGGGCGGGTGGGTGCGGATGTGGTTCCGGCGCCAGTTCCAGCGGCAGCAGCGCCGCTGCGACGGCTGTGAAATACTGCGCCGATCTCGTCTACAGGAAACCCTTCGTCCATGAGCTCGTTGATAGCGTTTTGCGCGTCTCCGCCGTTATTGAAATAAGCGACGACGGTGCCGCTGGTGGTTCTGTTCCAATCGCTGGTGCTTGTCATTGGAGACCTTCGTTGTCTAAATTTGCTTGCACGGCCGCCGGCGTGGCGCTGAGCCCGGGTGGTACGCTGCCGGATGAGCCATTGCTTTAGTACGATGCGGCGGCAAATGGCGGAAGGGGGCGGGACCGGGGGAAAATTTCTGCTCAGCGCGGAACCCGGGTTGATCGAGTCAGGAACCAGATTGGCAGCGGGATGGAATCCTATATACTGGCTCAAGACAGCCGGAGAGATGGCCGAGAGGCTGAAGGCGGCGGTTTGCTAAACCGTTATAGGGTCTAAAGCTCTATCAGGGGTTCGAATCCCCTTCTCTCCGCCACATCCTTTCCACCGTCCCCTAATCCCTAAAAACTTATGCCGTAAATGAACGCGATGCCATGCGGATAAATTCTTCCGTTTGGGTATTGCTTATTCCATTTGACCTGCTATTCTGTAGCACGCTTTCGGCTCCATCCACTTACGCCCCCCCAAAGAAGACACAGTCCCCTAAGCGGCAGTGACAACGAAGTGCCGCCCAAGCAACACGGACCACCCATCCGTTAGCACTGTTCCGTACCTCGATCAGTTCATATCAAGGAACTTTTATGATTGTTCGTTTGATCTGCCGCCGCAAGACGCTCTCGCCCTTTTTAATGCATTTCGCTGCCTCGCCTCGGCCAGTTTCCAAGCTGCCCCGGTACCTGGTGTTCCTGGCATTGGCGGGGATGATGAGCGGTGCAGTACACGGGCAGGAGATCCATTTGCATCCTGCCGATGGATCCGCCAGGGTGAATGCGCCTGGCCCGAACCAGATTGCACAGGGCGGGAGCGGAGCTGCGGGTTTCGTGCAGAGCGGCTGGAGCTTTGAGCCAAATTTTGGACAGGACAAGACCGGTGGGGCCAGGTCGGATGCCCGTTTTCTCGCCTACGTACACAATTATCTGCTTCGTCTGAAGCCAGGGCGGGCGTCGCTGGAATTCAGAGCTCAAGATTCAGAGGGGTCCGGCACCGGAGAGAAGCAGTCTACTTTTGAGGTGAAGTTCGTCGGGTCGAACCAGGACGCTGCCATCGCCGGAATGGAAAGGCTTCCTGGCAAGCACAGCTACCTGCCTTCCGGCGATCCTGCAAGCTGGACGACGGGAGTTCCTCTCTACGGACGCGTTCGCTACTCCGAGATCTACCCCCGGACGGATTTGACGTTCTATGCGAACAGAGGAGAGTTGGAGTACGACCTGGTCCTTAATCCGAAGGCGGATCCGAGAAATATCCAATTGGAGCTCAATGGCGCAGACCATGTGCAGTTACAGAGCAATGGCGATGTCTCGGTAACCGTAAATGGTTCGCCAGTCAGGCTGGTAAAGCCATCGGCCTATCAAGTTGGCGAGGGAGAGCGGCACATTCCGGTGAGCGTCGACTACAAGTTAGACGCGGGAGATGTAAAGGGAGGAATTCCAGCGAAACTGACCTTCAGCCTGGGTAAGTACGACAGGCGCAGGACGCTGGTGATCGATCCGGTGGTCCTGTATGGCGCCTATATTCCCGGGCCCGTGGGATATTCATCTCCGCCCTACTACTACGCTTCAACGCAAATCAGGGCGTTGACAGCGGATGCAAACGGAAACACTTATGTGGCCGTCTCGGGGGTAAGCACAGGAGCGGCGTATTCCATCATGAAGTTCGATCCAAACGGGAACCTTCTCTTAAATGTTTCCATTGGTTCGCCGAATACCAGTATCAGCCCCTCAGGGATCGCGGTCGACAGCACAGGCAACATTTATGTGGCTGGTTCTACACGGAGCGGCTTACCGGTCACGCCGGGTGCCTTCCAAGCCGCACCTCCTGGCAATAATGGGACGGGGTTTCTGACTGTCGTCAAATCCGATGGCTCATCGCTTATTTACTCCAGCTATTTCGGCAGTGCCGGCAACACCGACATCTCCGGGCTGGCGGTCGGACCGACAGGACACGCGTTCATTGCGGGCAGCAACAGCGGGGGCGTTTTTCCGACTACGCCGGGCGCATATCAGGCAGCTGTCACGAGCGACTTTCCGGCAGGATTCGTGGCACAATTCGATCCTTCGGCCAGCGGCAGCGCCTCTCTGGTCTGGTCGACCATGCTGATGACGACTGCGACAAGCCCGGGACAATCATCGCAATCATATGGATCAGCGATTGCTGTCGACAGCAAAGGGGACGCGTACGTAATTTCCAACTCGTCGCCGGGATTTCCCCTTACATCCGGCGCCTATGCTTACTCGGGCATCGATACAAACGGAGTCTATGTTACGGAACTGGACCCAGGCGGAGATAACCTGATCTACTCCGCTTTTCTTGGACCCGGCTATGGTTCCGGCATCGCCGTAGACGGCGCCGGGGCCGCCTATGTCACGGGATTAGTGGCAGGAGCGGACTTTCCTGTGACCCCGGGCGCTTACCAGACCAACCCCACGCCCGGATTTGCTGCGAAATTGAGCAGTGACGGCTCTCAGCTTCTCTATTCCACCTTTCTGGGGAACCCGGGCGCCACCAATCCTCCACAGCTTAATCCCACAAGCATAGCCCTTCAGGCTGGGTGCGCCAGCGCGTGCAGCGCATACATAGCCGGCCTTACATCGGACAACAATTTTCCGGTGGTCAACCCCATTCAGGCGCAGGCATTCCTGACGCCACCGCCTACATCGTCCTTCCAGGTACCATACACGGGATTTCTGGTGAATCTCACGCCGGATGGGAGCGGTGTTAATTACTCCACTTATCTTGGAGCCCTCGGGTCCACCACCATTTACTTCGGCACGACCCCGGAGATCGCGGCGGATAGCTCCGGCAATGTCTATTTCGCTTCTAACGTTGACGGTCCGGACGCGCCTGCGACTCTACCGAGCGTACAAAATCCCGGCGAGGGATTTCTGACCAAGATAGGGCCTTCGAACGGTGGAGCGATCATTGCAGCGCCCGCGGCGGTTACGTTTCTTAACACGCTTACGCAGTCGATAACGCTGCGCAATGCCGGCAGTGCGGCCGTGCAGCTACAACGCCCCTTCACTTTTGGTTCTTCCGAGTTTTCGGAAACGGACTCGTGCCCTTCGCCCATGCCTGGGGGCTCTGCATGCACGCTTAATCTGACCTTTACGCCGACCGGGAATGGGCCACGCAGCACAACGCTGACAATCGCGTCGAATGCGCCGAACAGCCCCGCAAGCGTGTCTCTGACTGTCCCGACCGACCAGACCAACGTAAATGTTTCCGCGTCCGCGCTCAACTTTCCCGACCAGGTGTTGAACACCTACAGCGATACACAGACGGTGACCATTACCAACGAGGGCAGCCAGGCCATTCCGGTGGGTCCGATTACAGCCGGCGAGCCGGACTATGTGATCACAAGTAATTGTCCGGCGCAACTCGGACCCGGTGCACACTGCGCGGTAAATGTCACCTTCAAGCCGACGCAGATCGGGTTGAGGGCTGCTGCTCTCGATATTCCGATTCCCGGGACCTACACGTTTGTCGACGGCTATTATGTGGTGGGTTACGTCCAAATCGCTCTGACCGGCACCGGTGTGCTGAGTGCGTCGGGAACCGGCGCGCTGACTTTCTCGCAAAGCGCGATTAATTTTGGCAGCGATGTTGTGAATACTTCCACGTCACAGTCGTTCCTGGTCACCAACAGTGGAACCGCACCTGTAACCATCAATTCCATTGTTGCAAGCACTACTACGGGCAATGGCGCGCCAGGAGACTTCTCTCTCCTGCAGGTCAATAACAATTATGGATATG
>JAFAMZ010000310.1 GCA_019232935.1 Silvibacterium sp. | reverse complement strand
TACCTGTCCGGATCGTTGAAGATCGTACGCGCCATCGATGGCCACGGCTTGCGCAGAACCAGCAGCCCGCCGTGCCCCTCCGGGACCGGTTCGCCCGATCTTGTAACTACTTCAGGCACAATTCCCGGAAACGGCCGCGTCGCCGATCCGGGCTTCGCCGGAATCGCCCCAGGCAGCGGTGTAATCATGATCGCGCCCGTCTCCGTCTGCCACCACGTATCGACAATCGGGCACCGCCCCTTGCCGATCACCTCGCGATACCACATCCACGCCTCGGGATTGATCGGTTCACCGACCGTCCCAAGCAGCCGCAGTGACGCGAGACTATGTTTTTGCGGATACTGGTCTCCCCACTTGATGAAAGCCCTGATGGCCGTCGGCGCCGTATAGAACACCGTCACCTTGTGATCGTCGATGATCTTCCAGAAGCGATCGAACCCCGGATGATTCGGCGCGCCCTCATACATCAGCGTCGTCACGCCATTCTGCAGAATCCCGTACACGACATACGAGTGCCCCGTCACCCATCCGATGTCCGCCGAGCACCAGTACACATCGTCATCCTTCAGATCGAAGACCAGCTTGCTGGTCAGATAAGTCTGGACGGAGTACCCTCCCGTCGTGTGCACCAGCCCCTTGGGCTTTCCCGTCGTCCCGGACGTATAGAGGATGTACAGCGGATCTTCTGAATCGAGCTCCTCGGCCGGACAATGTGCGTCGACCTTCGCAATCAAGTCGTGCCACCACACATCCCGTCCCGCATGCATGTTTACCGCCGAGCCCGAACGCCGATACACAACGACGTGCTTCACCGAAGCACAATTCTTCACCGCTTCATCGACCGTGGCCTTGAGCTTCACTTCGCTGCCGCGCCGGTAGGATGTGTCCTGCGTGACAATCGCGACGCACTGCGCATCGTTCACGCGATCCACAATGGCATTCGCCGCGAAGCCCCCGAAAATAACTGAGTGAACAGCGCCGATCCGCGCGCACGCAAGCAATGCGATGGCCAGCTCCGGAGTCATCCCCATGTACACCGCGACGCGGTCGCCTTTGCTGATCCCCAGCGACTTCAGTCCATTCGCAAATCGTTCGACCTCGGCCAGCAGCTCGGCATAGCTCAGCCGCCGCACCTCACCGGGCTCGCCCTCCCAGATAATCGCGGTCTTGCTGCCCTTGCCATTCTTCACATGCCGGTCGAGGCAGTTGTAGGACAAGTTGATCTTGCCGCCCACAAACCACTTCGCCCAGGGCAGATTCCACTCCAGCACCTTCGTCCATGGAGCGAACCAGTGCAACTGCCGCGCCGCCGCTGCCCAGAATCCCTCCGGATCGGCTACCGACCGGTCGTAAAGCTCTTCGTACTCTTCCAGATTCTTGATATGCGCGAGCGCCGCAAACTCGAGTGGCGGCGGAAAAATGCGATCCTCGCGAAGAATTGAGTCGAGATCCTGGTCGGTAGTGATGGGAGATGCCATGCGCGCGCTGTCCTGCCTTTGTTCCTAAGGAGATTTGAAGCTCCGGCGTAAGAAAATGCCGCCACGTCACACACTAACGGCTGAGCCAAAGCGCACGCAAGCTGTGGGCTGAGGACTGGGGACTGTCCACTGACAACTTGTCCCTTGCGTTCTCTTGCGTCTACTGCGGTGAAAACTCCTCTCTATGTCATCTACTGTGTGAAAACCAAGCGCACCCCGATAAACTGAACCCTTCCGGCTCATGAACGACAACTCGAAGCCCCGCATCCTCGCCGTCATCCCTGCCCGCCTCGGATCCACGCGACTGCCCCGCAAGGTTCTCCGCGAAATCGCCGGCCAGCCGATGATCGGATGGGTTTACCGCGCTGCCCGCGCCTGCCCTCTGCTCGAACAGGTCCTCATCGCGACGGATTCCGAGGAGGTCCTGGTCTTCGCGCAGGAGCACAGCCTCCCCGCCGTCTTCACACCCGAGGATTGCCCCAGCGGCACCGACCGAGTGCACGCCGTGGCCGAGTCCATTCCGGCCGACATCTACGTCAACATCCAGGGAGACGAGCCGCTCATCCGCCCCGAGCACCTCGACGCGCTGCTCGCGCCATTCTCGCGGCCAGAAGTCCAGGTCGCCACGCTTGCGACTCCCTGCTCGCCTGATCAGATTCGCAATCCGAATGCCGTGAAAGTCGTCACCGCTGCCAATGGCCGCGCGCTCTACTTCTCGCGTGCGACCATTCCCTACGATCGCGACAACGCCGGCAGCATCCCTTACCGCAAACATCTCGGCATCTACGCTTACCGCAAGGCCGCTCTCCAGCGCTTCCCGAAACTGCCTTTCAGCAAACTCGAAGCCGCCGAGAAGCTCGAACAGTTGCGCTTCCTCGAAAACGGAATCGATATTTACGTCGCCGAAACTCCCTGGGACACCATCGGCGTCGACACCGAAGAAGACCTGCGGGCTGTGGAGGCGATTTTGTCCACTGACCCGGATGTCCATTAGACCATGTCGGACTTCACCGGACCGAGCCGCGGCCTACGTTCTGGCCTTTTGGATTATCTGGTCATGGCTGGGAGGGGCGGTGGGTTCGACAGGCGCTTTGCGGCGAAGGATGGCAGCTGAAATGAGAGTGATGATAAGGCCGACGGGAAGCGGCTCCATGAAGGTGTAGGCCATGTTGACGAATGGGTTCTGATAGAGCTGCTGCGAGCGCTTCAGGGCGGCGATACGTGCGGCGGCGGTGGCAGGGTCAAGTCCGGAGGCCTGGACCTTCTGAACCTGTGCGGCGAAGTAGCTGTCCATGAAGTGGGGCATGAAGTTGAAGTAGAGAACCTCCCACGTGGCGACATAGCAGACTGTTGTGATGAGGGTGATCAGGACGCCGCATGCGAAGGCCCGGCCGAAGGATATTTGGCCGCCCAGGGTGTTGTCGCGGTAGCTGCGAATGCCGAAGTAGATCAGCAGGAACGACGCCACCATGATGGTGTAGCCGAGAGCCATGCTGTGGCCCGAGCCGATCTTGTCGGCGAGGAGAAGCGATCCGCCCATGAGGACGGAGATCATGAGGCCGGAGATCAGGCCGAAGGTAAGGACGGTTTTCTTCATGGGAGGCTACTCGCAGGACAGAGAATGGAGTCACGATGCGCGGTAAGCGGGCCGGATGTCGTCATCCTTTCGGGTGATTTTGCAGGAACGGAACGGAAATCGTGCTTTCGGGTGACACGGTCACGGCAGGAGGCCTAGTTCCTTGCCGCGCTGGACGGCCTGGGTGCGGCGGGCGGCTCCGAGTTTGTCGAAGGCGCGGGCGCAGTGTGTCTTGACGGTATTTTCGGAAACAAAAAGTTGTGTAGCAATCTCGCGATTGCTGAGGCCGCGGGCGACCAGGGAAAGGACTTCGAGCTCACGCGCCGTGATTCCGAGGGTCTGCTGGTGCACCGCATTGGGAGCGCAGGGGGCGGTATCGGAAGTCAGGGGCGCCGGGGCCGGTACAAGAACTTCCTTCACGACGACCGTCTCGCGGATGCTTTCGCGACTACGCGTGATGCGAAGGCCGAGCCAGATGCCGAATGTCGCGAACAGAACAGCGACCAGCGCGCTGTACAACTCGACGGAGTGCTCGATGATGACGAAGCGGTATTCGGTGTATTGCAGGGTGGCAATCAGGATGCCCCCCACCAGACCGAACAGGAGCACGTGGCGCTTCATGAGTCGTGAAGCAGTATACCCTTCT
>JAFAMZ010000206.1 GCA_019232935.1 Silvibacterium sp. | reverse complement strand
AGCTGGTCCGGTGCCGGATGAATCGTGCCCAGTTCCGCCAGCACCTCTTTCGGTGTCTTTGATGGGTCAACCTCTTTGGCTACCCTCTCAAATTCGGCCTGGTTCTTGTGCAGATCGGCATAGGCGATGTTCAGCAACTTATCGAGTGGAGTATCAACCATCTCGTCATACAGCAACTTCTTCGAGAACGTTTCGGCGCCGATCCTGAAATCTCCATTGGAGCGCGTCAGCAGGTCGGATCGGAGCCATCCCTCATAGGACTGCAACGCGGCGATCACGGCGGCATTCGTTTTTTGAAACTCGGCGATTGTCGCAGGATCCTTTGCGTCTGTGAATGTTGCCGGAACATCCTTCTGGAAGAAGCTGATGATATCCGGCAGCTGCTCAAGAGCAATCTCGGTATAAATGCGCGGAGGATTTTTCAGATTCTCCCGGGCCGCCGCAAACACTGCGGGCATCTGCTTCTCGCGCGCGATCAGCGACCGCAGCCGATCATCAGCCGGAGCAAATTTCCTCTCCATCAGAACGAACGCGCTGCTTGCGATGCCGCTAGAATAGTTATCCGGATTCTTCTCCCACGGACGAATCGTTTCGAGTTCCAGCAGCGCGCCGCGAATGCTGTTGCGGAGCATCGTCAGATCGCCTCGTGTACTCTCGTCCAGTCCGGTGTCGGAAAAGGCATCGAACTTCATTTCGTAAGCTTTCAGAGCGGCAATCTCGCCGTCGACGCCTGCGCGGGTGTAATCCTCGAGCTGCGGATCGTACTGGTGCAGGCCGGCCTGCGTTCCGGCTGTCGGCGCAAATTTAAAAAAGGCCTGTGCGAAGTAATCCGACGCCAGGGTGCGAAACGCTGCCCCGGCGTCCTCTGACGCCGTCTGAGCATGTACAGCTGCGTTCATCCAACCTCCACAGCTAAGGGCGCCACACACAAGCACAGCAGCTACGAGCCCGCGATTCATCTGAATCCTCTCTTATATGGCACTGATACGGATACTTATTATACGACCACTTCGGTTACGGCTATCTGCTCCAACAGGGCCCGAATTGCTGTCAGCACGTCATCCGGCTTTGGTGAGGCTAGTGGATAGCGAAGCACGCCCTGTGGCGTGAACTGCGCTCCCCGCTTGGCATTTTTGGCTACCAGCTTCATGAGCCGGCCGGGATCGACTCCCGCATTATCCGCAAAGCGAATGTGCAGTTGATCGCGTTTGCGCTCGATCTGCGCCACACCGATCCGCTCGCATTCCAGCCGCAGAGCGGCGGCATCGAGCAGATGGCGCACGCTCTCCGGCACCGGCCCGTATCGGTCTTCAAGCTCTGACCGCACATCGGCCAGCGCGCCCTCGCTCTGCACGCCCGCAATCAGCTTGTACATGCGCAGCCGCTGGTTCTCCTCGGCGATATAGCTCTCATCGATGCGCAGGCCGATGCCCAGGCTGAGCTGCGTCGCAGGCAACTCGACGCGCTCCTCGCCTTTCAGCTTCGCGACTGCCTCCTCCAGCATGCTCGTGTACAACTCGAACCCTACAGCCTCGATATGCCCGCTCTGCTCACCACCCAGCATGTTGCCCGCGCCGCGCAGCTCCAGATCGAGCGCGGCGATCTTGAATCCTGCGCCCAGGTCGGAGAACTCCTTGAGCGCAGCCAGACGCCGTCGTGCAACCTCCGTCAGCTCCTGCTCTGGCGGGATCAGCAGATACGCATATGCCCGGCGGTTCGATCGCCCCACTCGCCCGCGCAATTGGTAGAGTTCTGACAGGCCATGCCGGTCGGCACGATTCACCACAATCGTGTTGGCCAGCGGAATGTCGAGCCCGTTCTCGATGATCGTCGTCGCGACCAGCACATCGTGCTCGTGATGCATGAAGCTGAGCATCACTTTTTCGAGCTCGCCCTCGCTCATCTGGCCGTGGCCGACAGTGATCCGCGCCGCTGGGACCAGCTCCTTTATCTTCGCGGCAATCTCGTAAATCGTCTCCACGCGATTATGGACGAAGTAGATCTGTCCACCCCGTTCCAATTCAACCTCAATCGCCGATCGAATCAGCTTCTCATCGAACTTCGCCACCACCGTCTGAATCGCCATGCGGTCCTTGGGAGGAGTCTCGATCACACTCATATCGCGCAGGCCCACCAGCGACATATGAAGCGTGCGAGGGATCGGCGTTGCGGACATGGCCAGCACATCGATCTCGCGCCGCATCTGCTTCAGTCGCTCCTTATGCCGAACGCCGAAGCGCTGCTCCTCATCGACGACGAGCAGACCTAGATCGTGAAACTTGATGTCCTTCGAGAGCAGCCGATGCGTGCCGATCAGAATATCTACTCTGCCCGACTCCACCTGCTCGATGATGCTCTTCTGCTCCTTCGCCGTGCGGAAGCGCGAGATCATCTCGATGCCAATTGGAAACTGCTTGAACCGGTTCTTGAATGTCTCGAAGTGCTGGAAGCTCAACACTGTCGTGGGCGTGAGCACTGCAACCTGCTTGCCATCCTGAACGGCCTTGAAGGCAGCGCGCATCGCCACCTCAGTCTTGCCATAGCCCACGTCACCGCAGAGCAGGCGGTCCATCGGTGTCACCGATTCCATATCGCGCTTGATGTCGTTGATTGCCGACATCTGGTCTTCGGTCTCGTTGTAGTCGAAGGCGTCCTCGAACTCGCGCTGAAACTCGTTGTCCGTAGGAAACGCGTGCCCCTGCGCAGCTTTGCGCTGCGCATACAGCTTCAGCAGCTCATCGGCCATATCCTGCATGGCCTTGCGCACCCGGGCCTTCGTCTTCGCCCACTGTTGCGAGCCCAACCGGTTCAGCACCGGAGCAGGCCCGGCATCCGTCGAGCGATATTTCTGGATCAGATCGAGGCGCGTGAGCGGCACATACAACCGCGCCTGCTCGGCAAATTCGAGAATCATGAATTCGATGCTGACCCCGTCCTGCTCGATCTCCTTGAGGCCCATGTAGCGCGCTATGCCGTGCTCGACGTGCACGATGAAGTCGCCAACGGTCAGATCGCGAAAATCCGAAACGAATGCGCCGGTCTTCGACTTCCGCGGAGCAGGCCGTGCCATTACGTCCGCTTCATCGGAGAAGTCGTTCGCGCCAAAGAGAACGAGTCTGGCATCGGGCAGACTTACGCCCGCCGATAAGGTGCTGCGCACGATGATTGGCGTGCGGTAATTGCCCGCGAGATAACTCGACTCGTCGTAGATGTTCTCGCTGCCGGCATGCTGGATGCGACTGCCCAGCCTGTACGGCAACTCGTACTCGCGGAGAACGTTCGCCAGCCGTTCCACCTCGCCCTGGTTCGGAGCTACCAGTAGCATACGCGTCTCCTGCTCCATCAGCGAGCGCACCTGCTCAATGAACGCAGGAATCGATCCATGAAAGCGCAGAGTGGGACGCGACTGAAAAACGATTTCGCCAAGCGTCGTGTCTTCTTCCAGCACATCCACGGCGCCGAGCTGATCGATATCGATCCCTGAATGCGACGATAATTGCGCGGCCAGCATCTCCGGCCGTTGGTAAATGTCCTCCGGCCCGATCAGCGATCCGATGCTCGCGCGCTCGTGCCGCTGTTCGACTTTGTTCCACCAGCGGTCGATCTGGTTCTGCACCATGGCCGGCTCATCGACGAAGAGCAGGCATTTCGGCATCAGGTCAAGCAGCGTAGCGTCGGCCCCGGCAACACCGGCAAAAAATTCCCAGCCTGGAAAGACGCTGACACCACCTGCCGCAACAGCTTCAGCGACGAGATCGGGATCGTCCCCCGATTCAATGCGCGTTCCGCTCAGCCGAGTGTGGACAGCAGCCAGAAGCCGCTCGTTCATCGGTGTTTCCGTCAAAGGCAGCAGCAGCGCCTCGTCCAGCGGAGACGACGACCGCTGCGTTTCCGGATCGAACTTCTTGATGCTCTCGATCTCGTCGCCAAAAAATTCAAAGCGAACCGGCCGGTCGGCCTCCGGCGAATACACATCGAGAATGCCGCCTCGCCGCGTGTACTGCCCCGGCATCTCAACAATGTCCATCGGCGTGTAGCCCACACCGGCCAGGTGGGCGAGCAGCGTTTCGACGTCCACTTCTTCCCCGCGCCGCAGCACCTGCGCAAGGCCGCCATAAAAATGCCGCGGGAACAGCTTCATGGCGGCCCCTTCAACTGGCGCAATCACGATTGACGCCGCACCCGTGGCCATCTTCCACAGCGTGGCCGCGCGCTGCTCCTGAATCTCCGGATGCGGAGAAAGATTCTCAAACGGCAGAACATCATGCGCCGGAAGCCTCAGAACCCGACTGGGTGCGACAGCTCCAGTCAGGTCGCATCCTGCGCGCAGAGCCACCTGCAGCGCATCGGCAGCCTTGTTGTCGGGCACGACGACCACAACCGGCACACCGGCTGCCCGCGCAAACAGCGGGATATAAAGGGACCGGGCCGACGAAGTCAGTCCAGAGACACGACGACGCCCACGGGCGAAGGCGAGATGCCTTCGTGCCTGTTCAAATGCGGGTGAGTTCTCCAGATCCGCCAACAGATCGCGGACAAACGGGAGGATCATCTATACACATTTTAACAAGCGCGGGAATCCCCTCACTCCACGTTGAAGTTCACCGTCTGCCCCACCACTAGTTGATGCGCCTCGATCGATCCGACAGGAAGTTCCAGCACATAAACCGATGTCTCCTTCCCGCCGTATGACGGGCAGGTGTTCGATTTCCCCTTGCACGGCGGCGTTTTGGGAGACATCTCCACGATGCGGTGACTCTGGTCCATCCAGATGATGTCGAGACCGATCCTGCAGTCGTACATCCAGTAGCTATAGTTGCCCGGCTGGTCGTGGATGAACAGCATCCCGCGCCCTTGCGGCAATGACGTCCGCTCCATGAGACCGAAGTTGCGCTCGGCCTCGGTCTTCGCCAGTTCCACATGAACCGTCGACCCATCCGGCAGCATCACCAGCGTGTTCGCGGGGCGCGGTGGCATCCTCGGAACTTTAAGATCCTGCGCGGACGCGTACGACGCTGGCAGCATCAGGGATATACTCAGCAGCCATCCAGCCGCCGCGCGTTGCAATCTGAGCATCATCCCTCCAGTTTCAACACCAAAAGCGTCATATCGTCGTGCTGCGGAGCCCCTGCCGTAAATGCGTCCGCATCTTTGAATATTTCCCTCAGAATTTCGGGCGCAGTCTTGTCCCCCACCCGTCCCGCCGATGAAATCAGGCGCTCCTCCCCCCATTCCTCGTCGTCGTTGGTCATAGCCTCGCTGATCCCGTCCGTGTAGAGCAGCAGAAGATCGCCCGGCATCATGGTCAGGCACTGTTCCGTATATGGAGCGATCGGCAACAGTCCCACCACCGGTCCATCGGCTTCGAGGCGTATCACCTGCGGCTCCCCATTCAGCCCGCTTCGCAGCAGGATCGGCGGATTGTGACCGGCGTTCACGCAGTCCAGTTTGCGCGTTGCCGGATCGAAGGCCGCGAAGAAGAACGTCGCATAGCGGTTCGACGCCGACGCTTCGAAAACAAGGCGGTTCACCTTGTCCATCAGATTCGCGAAATCCCGGGGGCTGTCGAGGGTCACGCCTCGCAGTGAAGCGCGCAGGCTGGCCATCAGCAGCGCGGCAGAGATGCCTTTGCCGCTCACATCTCCAATGGCGATTCCCGTCCGGCCGTCGGCAAGATCGAAGACGTCATAGTAATCGCCTCCTACGCCCTGCGCCGGCCGGCAATGGCCCGCAACCGTTGCGCCGGGCAGGCGCGGCATCTGCTGTGGAAAGAGCCGTTCCTGGACTTCCCGGGCAATCTCGATCTCGCGATTTACGCGCTCGCGCTGGGCCGCCTCGCTTGCCAGCGAATGCGCCAGCTCGGCCACCTCGATGGCCAGCCCGGTCTGAGTCGCCACGGTATGCAGCAGGTGCAGGTCGCCCCGGGTATATGCCGCCTCGGAGCGCTTCGGCCCCAGCGCCATCAGGCCCATCATACGATTACGCCCCTGCAGCGGCAGCAGCAGTTCCGCGTTCACCACATCGAGCACGTGCCTCTCATCGGTCCCGGCCATCAGATACCAGGCATCGGGATCGTCGCGATAAAGGCGTGCCGGCTCGTTTGTCGCCGCAAGATAGCGCACCGCAGAGGCTTGCGCGGGCAGGGCAAGATTGCCGTCAACTGTCACGCCGACGGCCTGCGCGAGTTGAAACCTCTCCCCCCGCCGCAGCAGCATGGCGACTTGGTCAATGTGCAGTGTCTCGGCAACCCTCCGTGCGACCGTTTCGAGCAGCGGAGCCGTTTCGGTATACCGTCGCACCTCATCGGAGAGCTCATTCAGCACGACCTCGGCGTCATAGGCTTCGCGGAAAAACTTTCGGTCGAGCCACTCCTGCAGCCTTTTGCGCACTCCGAAGCGCAGGACCAGCAGGAGCCCCAGCGTTGCCGCGGCGCCGAGCATGTCCTGAAGTTCAAGCTGCTGCTTGCGCAATGCCGGCAGCAGCAGGCGCCAGATGGCCACGGCAACCACAACAATCTGCAGTACGAACAGGAACGCCTTCGCCAGCACGTAGCGCGTTCCCATACGCAGGATCACGCGCACATCCATGGCGCGTTGCACCAGGACTACATACGCCAGCGTCAACGGGGCAATCATGAAGAAGGCTCCGCCCATATAACGAAGCCAGTAATATTTGCGGTCGAACTGGCTTATCCCGAAATGCGGCAGAAGGATGAATACGATCAGCAGCGCGCCTACACCGACACCTGTTCCGGCCATCAGCACCCGCAGACGCCGGCGCGCATCCTCGGTGGAGGCTGACCGCAGCTTGTCGAGCGTAAGAACCAGGTAACAGATAACGCAGAGCAGGTTGAGGAAGTTGACCAGGTTGCCCGTAAGGTTGCTGAGCGGCGTCAGAACAGGGCCATCGCCGCCCAGGTAGTAATCGGCATAGGTAGCTGCCAGGATGATCAGAATGCTTGCCGCCATGGGCCCGAGAACTATCCACTTCAACCACGGGAACCGCACGTCGATGCGCGACCGCTCGGGAAAATAAATGCCGAACACCAGCAGCGCAGGAGAAACAAGAAGCTGCATTACCTGGTACCAGAATCCCCGCAGGAACAACGACACACCGGTCGCCAGGCCGCTGTTTACGAACAGCACGCTGGGGAAGGTTAGCAGCACCAGTAGAAGCCACGCGTTTGGGTCCAGCGGCCGGGCCATCACGACCCAATACCCGATGCATAAACAAACCAGCGGCAGCAGTCCACCGATGAGAAACTCCTGCCAGTAGGACATCACCGGAGAAGTAGCGCCGTACGCATACGGCGCATGCGCAAGCGTGATGGTTGCCGATTTTCGGTCGCCATTGTGCCGGGTAAACTCCACGTCGAGGGTATCCCCTGGCCGGCCGTCGGCATTGATCTCGATCCACTGCGCGAGCCCCGTGTAGCCGCCCCCATTCAGGCCTTCAATTTTGTCGCCCTTCTGCATCCCGGCGGCCGCGGCCTCCGCTTGCACGCTGTCGAGCACATGCGTGTCCGGGTCGAAGTGGAATGGCGCTTCGACGAGGCGATCCCAGTGGACGCGAATCTGCCACATGTCCATGGCTCCGGCGAGCCAATACGCCAGGCTCGCGACGGCATAGAGCATCAGCAGCGCACGCAAAGTATTCGGAGACGTTTTTTTTCTGGGCCGTTTTCTTCGCTTCATCGTGATCTGGTCAATGTGGTCTGGCCAACATAGTAACTTGCCTTCGTAATTTCTACGCAGAGCCGCAGGACCCGGTTCGCTGCGTGCCGATGCTGAGCTAAATCGGTTATCTTGGTAGCGTTTGCTTTACGGGATTTTCCGCATGAAACGCATTTTCGTCGTTTTGCTCTCCCTCTCACTGCCTGCTGCCGTCTCGGGCCAGGCGCGGCCGGCAATCACGGGCATCTCCCACATCGCGGTTTACACCAGCCATCCGGACACTGCCGAAAAGTACTACGTGCACGACATCGGCCTGTTCAAGGGGCCGGATCCTGAAAACCCCAATGGCGTTCGATATTACGTCAACTCGACGCAATTCGTTGAAGTGCTTCCCCTGCCAGCGGGTGCCGGCCCGGACCGGCTCGATCACCTCGCCTATATCACCGCCGATGCCGAAGCGCTCCGCGCCTATCTGGCTGCTCATAAAGTCGAGGTCCCGGCGCGCGTCGAGCATGGCTCCGACGGCAGCCTCTGGTTCCATGTAAAGGATCCGGAGGGCAACGTCGTCGGGTTCGTGCAGCCGCCCGCGCAGCCTCTTTCGATAGCCGGAGCCAATCCCATCGGCCACCGCGTGATTCACGTCGGCATGAGCGTGAAGAGCCGTGACACCGAGGACGCCTTTTATCGGAACATCCTCGGCTTCCAGCCATACTGGTTCGGCGGCATGAAATCAGACCGCATCGACTGGGTTTCGCAGCAGGTTCCCGAGGGCCACGACTGGCTCGAGTACATGCTCAGCCCGCTGCCGGCGAATGCCACTCCCGAGGTCACCCAAAAACAACTGGGCGTGCTGAACCACCTTTCCATCGGAGTTCTCAACATGGAAAAGGCCGTCACCACGCTCGATTCCGAAGGGCGGCTCGATAACCAGCACGTCGGCCCCCAGATCGGCCGGGATGGCAAGTGGCAGTACAACCTGTTCGATCCCGACCAGACGCGCCTCGAACTGATGGAATACAGCAACGTGGAAAAGCCGTGCTGTTCGCCATTCACGGCACAGAATCCCTCGCCTGCGGAGTAGGATTATGTCTCTTACGCGAAGAAGCTTTCTGGAGGCCGGGATTGTGACCAGCCTCGGATCATCTCTTATGAGCCCATCGTCATCTGGGCAGGCGCCGACCACGCCATCCGCCAGCCGCATCAGGCAGTCCGTCTGCCGCTGGTGCTACAAGGACATGTCCGTCGACCAGCTATGCACGCTCGCTGCCAGCCTGGGCATGAGCGGCGTCGATTTGCTGAATGTCGACGAGTGGGAGGTTCCGCGTAAGTACGGACTTATCTGCACCATGGGCTACGGCGGAGGAGGCACAATCCCGGACGCATTGAACCGCATCCAGAACCACGCTGCCATTGAGGAGGCCTTCCGGAAGAACATCCCGCTGGCCGCAAAGGCAGGCGTGCCCAACGTCATAACGTTTTCAGGAAATCGCAAGGGCATGTCTGACGAAGAAGGCGCGCGGAACACCGTAATCGGCCTCAACCGCGTGAAAAAGATCGCCGAAGACAATGGCGTCACCATCTGCCTCGAGCTGCTCAACAGCAAGGTGAACCATCACGACTACATGGCCGACCATACCGCCTGGGGTGTGGGTGTAATGCAGCAGGTTAACTCGCCCCATGTCAAGCTTCTCTACGACATCTATCACATGCAGATCATGGAAGGAGATCTGATTGCAACAATCACGGCCAACAGTAAATGGATGGGGCACTTTCACACCGGAGGCGTCCCTGGCCGCCACCAGCTCGACCACACCCAGGAGATCCAGTACGACGCCGTCATGCGCGGAATCGCCGACAGTGGCTTCAAAGGATACGTGGCGCACGAGTTCCTGGCCACTACCGACCCTGTCGCGGCCCTTCGCCAGGCCGTGTCGCTCTGCGCTGTTTGATCCCGGCCCGGCCGCGATTTGCAAATATACTGCGATTCCTCGTCAACCACTCAGCAACGCCACATCATCTATTGGGTAGACGGCGCGAAACGGCGCACGCAGCGATCGTCATGGGCCTGCTTGACCAATCTCCCCCGCCCGACCATATGGCCACCGCCCGGGAGTGGCTCTCTGCCAGGTTGGTAGGCGAGCTTGACGCCCTCTTGAATCTTATTTATCTAGCCAGGCGCAATCCGAATCAGTGCGATGAATATCTGATCATGTCGGAGCAGGTAATTGATCGCATCCGCCTTATGGCTGAGAAGTACCGCTGGTTCAACGCAGCATAAGGGGAACGCAAAAGGAGCCACTGCAGGGTGAGGGCTGCTCATTATGGACACTTCGAATCATTTCCGTGATTCCGCGAAGCTGGAAATGGCAGCCTTCCTGCTGATCGACTCTCGAGTCGCTCTCACCTTTGTGGAATTGGCAGAGCGTACCACCAACCCTGAAGTGAGGAAACGCAGGATGAAGGTGGCAAGGCTGGCCTACCAGAAAATAGTCGATCTGATGCCGCACACGCCATTAGCTCCGGAGCAGCGGAGCCTCTTATCCCAGAGGCTGGCCGCGCTGTATCCCCATTTCGGAAAACAAGGCGAATCCGCAGAATAGCGTTAGCCGTTTTCGGAGGAAATGACGGCCACAACATCTTCGGCGAGCTGCTCCTGCTCGCCGCGCAAGGTGTAGACTCCACTCGGCGAAGTGTCGAAAGGCAGGAACACCGAAAAGCCCGTCCCGCTCCTCCCTGAAGTACGGCTGCTCCACACCGCAATGCTACCGCGCATCCGATCGATGATCTGGGCCGATACCCACATGCCGAGTC
>JAFAMZ010000139.1 GCA_019232935.1 Silvibacterium sp. | reverse complement strand
GTCGTCAAGTTCGCGGAACAGCTCGTCGAGGGAGAGATAGATGGGCGAGCCGGCGACTTCGAAGCTCTCCTTGCGAATCCAGTTTCCGTCGCTGCAATCCCAGCCGATTCTCTGCTCTGGGTCAACGATCCAGATGTTGGGGACCTGAAAAGCGGTGTAGTCCTGAATCTTTGCCTGTATCCTAGTATGGCGGTCTTCCGGGGACAGTACCTCGACGGCGATGAGCTGAGGGCGGGTGAAGACCTGCTCGATAGGCAGGCCGCGGGAGAAGACGCTGACATCGGGGATGCGGACGCGGGTTCGAGTCAAGCGGGTGCGCTGCTCCTGAATGGAACGGATGCGCCATTCTTTTTCGTGCCGTGTGAACCAGAACAAAATAGCCTTCTGCACAGAGTTGTGATCGTACTCGCCCACGTTCCGTTCCTCGATCTCGCCATCGACGTATTCAGCATCCGGCTCGTACTGCGTCTTCAGATATTCTTCAATCGATATGTGGGTGGCGATGGTCATGGCGCACCGGTCCTTCCTTCATCATATCGGCTGCAAAATCGCGCAGTCCAGATGATCGCTACGATCGGGCTTGGTCCAGCCGGGGCTTTATTTGCAGGCCGAGGTCGGCGGGATCGAGCCACAGGACCTGGTGCTCGAAGACACGCCCGAAGTGGCGGGCGACGGAATGGATGGCGTTTTCCATTGTCGGCGGAGTCGCACCCTCGGAGGCTTCGAGTTCAAGACTGGTGACGGCCCGGTCGGAGATGCCGCAGGGCACGATCAGATCGAAATCGCGCAGGTCGGTGGTGACGTTCAGGGCAAATCCATGGGAGGTGATGCCGCGCGAGATGTGCACGCCGATGGCGGCGATTTTCTTTTCTGGGATGGAACCTCCGGCAACGGTCCAAACGCCGGTGCGCCCGGCGATGCGTTGTGCGGGGACGGCGAAGTCTCCGAGGGCTCGGATGAGGGCTTCTTCGAGCAGGCGGACGTAGTCGACTGCCCCGATGCGGCGCGAGATTAGGGTTCCTGCTTCCCACTCTTCGCGCAAGGGCGGCGCGAAGGATGGGGCACCCGGGCGAGTGCTCAATGTAAAGCTCCTCAGATCGAGGATGGGGTATCCGACGAGCTGGCCGGGGCCGTGATAGGTGACGTCTCCGCCGCGATTGATTTCGTGGATCTCGACGCCGCGATAGGCAAGGAACTCGTCGCTGGCAAGAATGTTGGCACGCGAGGAGTTGCGTCCCAGGGTGAGGACGGGCGGGTGTTCAAGCAGCACGAGGGTGTTGCCGATGCGGTTCTCGTGGCGAGCTTCGACGAGCTGCTTCTGGAGTTCGAGTCCGGTGGCGTAGTCGATGCGACCGAGATGGATGAGATTGAGAATCATCTCTTAGAAGCGTTTTCGATTCGATTCTGGTCGTCCGCCGACCCACGCAAAACCATCACCCCATTCAAATTTGTCAGGTACGAACATTTTGGTCGGCCCATGCAGGCGAATCCACGCGTAGAAGTCATAGGTGATGGTGAATTCTTCTATTTCGGTTCGGAACACACCCTCCTCGGCAAGGTAAATGAGAGGATGACGGCTTAGATTATTCGTGGGAACCCACTTTTGGTCGGCGATCGGAATTCTCAATTTGAGTGACTGGAGATCGCGTTCAAGGGAAAAAGTGTCGAAATCAATCTTCTCTGAAGATTGCACACCAGGATAGATTTCGAGGCACTCTTTTGGGACTGCAAGTTCCTTTCCATGGCGTAATCGCAGCCTGCACACAAACGTGCTTTCTTTTTCAAACGGAAGCCGGTCCTGTTCATCGAAGCCCCAGAAACTTCCCAGATTCTTCCAACCGATGTCTAAATTAGCCTTGATTAACAGAACCCGTCGGTCGCTATGCAACTCGTATTCAGCTTGTATCTTTCGCTGTGCCTCTCTCATGATCTAGACGTTGATCGCCATGCCTTCCACACTGCTGAAGCCGTCGAGCATCGCTTCGGCTAATGTCGGATGAGCGTGGATCGTCCACATCAGGTCTTCGACGGTGGCTTCGAGTTCCATCGCGGTGACCGCTTCGGCGATCAGCTCCGTCGCCTGCGGGCCGATGATATGGACGCCAAGGATCTCTCCATATTTGGCGTCGGCGACGACCTTCACGAAGCCATCGTGCGAATCAACGATGGTGGCCTTAGAGTTTCCAACGAAGGGGAACTTGCCGACCTTGACGTTGTGTCCCAGTTCCTTGGCACGGGCTTCGGTAAGGCCGACGCTGCCGATCTGCGGCTCGGTATAGGTGCAGCCGGGGATGCGGTCGCGGCGGACGGGGCGGGCATATTTGCCGGCGATCTTCGCGGCGGCGACCAGGCCGGACATCGAGCCCGAATGCGCGAGCTGCGGCATGCCGGCGACGATGTCTCCGATGGCGTAGATGCCGGGCTCGTCGGTCTGCATGTATTCGTCGACCTTGATGAAGCCACGCTCGGGTTTGATCCGAGTCTTTTCGAGGCCGATGCCTTCGGTGCGCGGGCCGCGACCGACGGCGACGAGAACCTTCTCGGCTTCCTTCGAGGCCTGCTTGCCGTCAGAGCCGGTGTAGGTGACCTTCACGCCGTTCTTCGTTTCTTCAACGCTCTCCACTTTCGCTCCCGTTGCGCTCTCGATGCCGCGCTTGCGGAAGGAGCGGGCGAGCTCCTTGCTGATGTCTTCGTCTTCGACGGGAACGAGACGCGGCAGGTATTCGAGGATCGAGATCTCCGACCCGAAGCTGCGGAAGATGGAACCGAACTCTACGCCGACTGCGCCCGCTCCGATGACGAGGAGGGATTTGGGGATGCGGTCGAGCGAAAGGATTTCGACGTTGGTGAGCACCTTGTCGCTGACTTTGAAGCCCGGCAGAAGGCGCGCGTCGGAGCCCGTGGCGAGAATGATGTTCTTTGCCTTGACGGTGGTGGGCTTGCCCTCAGCGGGTGCGACTTCAATGGTGTGGACGCCGTCCCTGGCCGGGCCGGTGAGCTTTCCGAAGCCGGGAACAACCGTGACCTTGTTTTTGCGCATCAGGAACTCGAGTCCCTTGACGTGTTTCGCGACGATGCCGTTCTTACGGTCGAGGATCGTCTTCCAGTTGACGGTCGCATCGCCCACGCCGTCGAGGCCGTACTCCTTGGCGTGTTTGAAGTGGTCGTAGATTTCGGCGTTGAAGAGCAGCGCCTTGGTGGGGATGCATCCAACGAGCAGGCAGGTGCCCCCGAGGCGGCTGTCCTTTTCGATGAGGGCTGTCTTGAGTCCGTACTGGCCGGCGCGGATGGCTGCGGTGTATCCGGCGGGTCCTCCGCCGATGACGACTACATCGTAGATGGTCTCTGCCAAGGAAAGCTCCGTTCTGGGATGGCGATGGCGTGAGGGAATATGCCCGGATTGGGGCTGAACCCAAACAGTCTATTGTACGCAAGGGTTTTGGATGTGCGAGGCGAGGGAAAGGATTCAGCGGCGGTGGTGCGGAAGGTGCGGAAGAGCCTGAAAAACTGAGTCAGCTATACATGCCGTAGGCGATGGCGTAGAGAACCTCTTCGACGGCAAGGCAGCCGGGATCGGTTCCGAGCTCGTCGATCGGGACCTTGCCACGAAGGGCGCGATTGGGAATGCGCAGCCAGGAGGAGGCCTTCTCGTTCGAGCCGAGAATTTCGACGGCGAGTGAGGTTATGCGTGCCTTATGATTCGACATCCCTTAAACCCTCTTCAGGATAAATCCTGAATTCGTTGAGCGGGTAACCGAGATGCAGATAGCAAAGTCGACGGGCATCGTTCCAGTGCCAGTCTGATCCGCCGGAGGCAACTTCAAAGCCGTAGCTGACGTGACGTTTTGCGATGAGCAATGCGCATTGGACGGCGAGGTCATACGGGCGGAATCCGGTCTTGCAATAATCGAAAACTTTGCGGCGAGCATCGTCCTTTTCCAGAACGCGCTCGAAGATAAAAGGTTCATAGCTGCAGTTACCGTTGCAGGTTCTGCGACGGAGTTGGACGCCGATGAACCACGAACCGACAATTGCATCAGTGGAGCTGCCAACCCCGGACGCGTTCTCCGACGGAAAAGGAATCGAAATAGCTTCGTTCTTCGGATGCCCACAGTTTTGGAGGCCGTTGAAGGCGATGCCATCTTCATCAATTTTAGGCA
>JAFAMZ010000113.1 GCA_019232935.1 Silvibacterium sp. | reverse complement strand
AAGAGCGAAATTTTGGCGCCAGTCGGAAGAGGGTACGTCGGGTTCAGCGTATCGCCGGACCGCAAATGGATTCTCTACACGCAGGACAGCCCGATAAGCAGTGAGCTGGTTCTGGTGGAAGGTTTGCGATGAGCGATTTTGCGGGGCGGAGGGCAGCGTTTCGCAAGCTGCATGACAGCGGATGCTTCGTGATTCCAAACCCTTGGGATGCAGGATCGGCGCGTTATCTCGAGGGGCTGGGATTCAAGGCCGTGGCCACAACCAGCGCGGGGTTCGCGTTCTCGCGCGGCCTGCCCGACGGCGAGTGGGCTGTACCCCGCAATATCATGCTCGAGCACATTGGAGAGCTGGTCGCCGCGATTAATCTACCGGTGAATGCGGATTTCCAGGCAGGTTATGGCGATAAGCCGGAGGACGTTGCGGAGAGTGTTCGTCTGTGCGTCGAGACGGGAGTGGCAGGGCTCTCGATTGAAGACCGCTCGGGAGATGGCGGGAAGACGCTGCTCGCCTTCTCGCTGGCGCTGGAGAGGCTCAGGGCGGCGCGCGAAGCCATCAACACTTCCGGAGCAGATGTATTGCTTACGGCCCGAGCCGAGTGCTTTCTGGTGGAGCATCCTGATCCGCTGAATGAGGCAGTCAAGCGGCTCCGAGCTTACGCCGAGGCGGGAGCGGATGTCCTGTACGCGCCGGGTTTAACGCACCGGTGGGAGATCGAGACGGTGGTCGCAGCCGTAAATCCGAAGCCGGTGAATGTGCTGATCGGGGCGGATATCGGGCTGCGCCTTGCCGATCTGGCCACGATGGGCGTGCGACGCATCAGCGTGGGGTCGTCGTTGGCCCGCGCAGCCTGGACTGGATTCATCCACGCGGCAAAACTGATTGCGGAAGAGGGAAGCTTCGCGGGTTTTGAGGGACTGGTTTCGGGCCGGGAGTTGAATGAGTTTTTTCAAAGGCAGCATGCAGGGAGCAGGATATAGGGAATGGGTGTAGGTGTAGGGGTGTCCTCCGCATCATGGAGGGTACTTCAAAGAGGAAAAGCGCGCCGGGTTGGGCGCGCTTTCTCTTGGCGCGTTGTGGCCTGGGAGTATTTCAAAAGCCTCCGCGGCGCGTTCGCGCTCAACATCGTTGGTGTGCCGGCGTCTCCCGTTTCAGGACGCCGCCCTTAACTGCTGTGTCTTATCGGCAAGCACCTCGATAATCTTCTTGCTGAATGCCGGGATGTCGTCCGGCTTACGGCTGGTGATGATATTTCCATCTTCCACCACCGGCTGGTCCACCCAGTTTGCACCGGCGTTTCGGAGGTCGGTTTTGACCGACGGCCACGAGGTCATCGTCTTGCGTTCGACAACGCCGGCTTCAACCAGCATCCAAGGGCCGTGGCAGATGGCGGCCACGGGTTTGCCGGATTCGGCGAACTCCTTCACAAAGCTAACCGCCTTCGGGTCCATGCGCAGGTGGTCGGGATTAATGACGCCGCCGGGCAGAACCAGCGCATCGTAGTCACCGGGATTAGCTTGATCCAGAGCCTTGTCTACCCTGACTTTCTCGCCCCAGTCGGTGAGCTTCCAGCCTTTAATTTCGCCCTTTTTCGGAGAGACGACTTCGATCTCAGCCCCGACTTGTTCCAAGGCTGTCTTAGGTTCGGTGAGTTCTACTTGCTCGAAGCCATCGGTGGCCAGGATGGCAATCTTCTTTCCGGTCAGCTCATGAGTCATAAAACAGACTCCATCGGAATTTGCTCCTTTGGAGTAAGAAGGCAAATCGCCATCCGGATGTTGCTAGTTTTTATCCACAGAATGGATACCGCTCATTGCACGGGCTTTGCTTTTCCTTCCTTAAAGGCCTGATCAACCATGCTGTTGATCTGCCGGGACGCCTCGCGCGCGAGCCGTCCCTGTTCGCGCCCCAGTTGGCCCTGTTTGCGTCCCAGTTCGCCCTGCTGGCGTCCGAGCTCTCCCATCTGGCGGCCGAACTCGCCCGCCTGCTCACCGATCTGTCCCTGCATTGCGCCGAGGCGTCCTTCGATGGCGGCGATGCGGCCCTGGATGTCGGCAAGGTCCGCCTGGGTGACGGTTTTGTTCTTCTGCATATCCTGAAGCTGCTTCATGGCCTGTTGAAGGTCGGCGATTTCTTTGGACATGTCGGGGACGTCGATGTGACCTTCTTCCTGCATTTTTCCGAGGCGCTCCTGCTGTTCGCCGAGCTTCTCCTGCTGGGCCCCAAGGGCTTCCTGCTGGTGGCCGAGAGCGCCAAGGGGCTCGATGAGCTTGCGGCTCTGCTCGACGAGAGCCGGGTCGTCGATGACGTAATACTTGCCTCCGCGTTCCGTCAGAATGTAGTTGCCGTGCAGCTTGTCGCGGAGGGCTTCCATTTCGGCGGAATCGCCATGGAAGTTGAACATGTGCGTTTGGCCGTCATCGACGACCACGAAGGAGTGCTCATCGGGATCAATGGAATAGCTTCCTGCGTCCTGCAAGGTCGCAGCGGCTATTGATTGCGAAAGGGAAGTGATAACAGCAGTCTCGAGCTTCACTTTAACGGACGGCGTTACTGGAGCTCGGATCTCCGCAACAGGAGCGTGGGTAACTGCAATGGGAGCAGGCGGGGCTGCTGCCCGCGGTGGCTCGGGGAATGCAGATCGTGGCGGTGCTGGGGCGTGGGCGGCGGTAGCAGGCGCGACCGGGGTGGCCACGCCGCCCGGTTCCTCCTGCGCAACAACGTGCATTGCGGGAAGTGCAGGCCCGATTTCAGCCGCGTGCACTGCGAGCAACGAAAATGAAGCAGCGAGCACAGCGGGAATGATGGCAGCGATGACCAGGGCGCGTCCCTTGTGCTCGATGAATGCGCGACGGAAGAGACCGTCCGTCAGGATGCGCTCGACGCGGCGTTCTATTCGGCTGGAGCGCGCCATGGGCACGGCAAATAGCGGCTGGCGCGGGATTGCTGCGACTTCGAGGAGCAGTTCGGCGTAGGACGGGGCGTCGTTTATCTCCCGAACTGCAGCGTAGTCGCTGATGGCTTCACCGAGATCAGAGAGGGACTTCTGGATCCACCATGCGGCAGGGCTGAACCAGAAGATGGCTGTGTGCAGGCGGGCGAGAAGCTGCAGGTAGAAATCGGCCTGGCGGACGTGGGCCCGCTCATGAGCGAGAACGACATGGAGACGAGGCCGCGGCCAGTTCTGGAAGGCGCTTGGCAGGATGATGCCAAGGCCGATAGTCACGGGGGTACGGATGTCCTCGCTGAAGCGCACGTCGGCGCGAGGATCGACCAGTACGGATGCCGGCTTGGCACGATACCAGAGACGGAAAGCCAATGCGAGTCCGATGAGAAGGCGCAGTAGGAGGAATCCGCTGACGGCAAGGTAAACGGGATTGATGAGGGAGCGGAGGTCGCCGATGGTCCATCGGCTTGGGACGGATGTGACGGCGCTCACGCCTGATGCGGGAGCCGGCGTTGGGAGATCGATTAGGGGCGCTGCGGTGCGCTCTTCGTGCGGGGGTGGGGTGATGACGCGAATCGCCGGTTCGACGGTGCGGACATCGGTTGTCCACGAAGCCGGAAGTGTGATGGGCGGCAACTTCACCCATGTCTGGCCTATGAGAAGAGGCATGGCGATGGCCGCGGCGAGCACGATGGTCCAGGCGATTTTTTGGGCGACGACATTGGCCACGCGAAGGAGGCGCAGCGCAGCCCAGGCTGCGACCGCGAGCACGAACGTTCGCACGGCCGATTCGAGAAGCAAAGCCGTCATTGTGGAAATCATGCCCTCTTTCCTTTCTTCGCCGCGGCGATCCTTTCGGCCAACCGCTGCAGTTCGGTGCGGTCCAGAACTTCGGAGTCGACCATTCCGACGAGCAGCGCCTCGACAGAGCCGTCGCAGAAACGATCGATAATGCGTTTGACGGCACGTCCGGCGACCAGTTGCCGGCTTTCGGCGGGGCGGTAGCGGAAGGTGCGATTTTCCACGGTGTGGGTAACATAGCCCTTTTCTTCGAGGCGGCGCAGGACGGTGCGGATGGTGGAGTCCTTGAGGGGGCGATCCTGGTGGGAGAGTTGTTCGCGAATTTGCTCGGCGGTGACATCGTCGTGCTGCCAGACAAGGCGCATGACAGCTCGTTCGAGGTCGCCGAGGTCGGCGGGATCGTGCGCGGACATGTTACTTTTCATAACGCTACAGAGCGTAACATTAAGTCGAGAACCCTGGCAACCGTCTTTGTGACGAGACGGGGCATTTTGGTATACGAACGCGGGGGAAGGACAGTTCTCGAACCTGACCAGAAGACAGGTTCGTGAATGGCATCGCGCATGCGATACTCGAAGAGAATGTACAAACGCGTCGTGTTGAAGCTTTCAGGCGAAGCCCTTGCCGCTGGCAGGGGCTTCGGCGTGGATGTGGACAGGGTCCATGAAATAGCCGGTGAAATCGTTGAGGTTCATGAGCTGGGAGTGGAAGTAGCCATTGTGGTCGGCGGCGGCAATTTTTTTCGCGGCGTGGCCGAACAGGCCAAGCATATGGACCGGGTTTCCGCCGATAACATGGGCATGCTGGCCACGGTCATTAACGCGCTGGCGCTGCAGGACGCGGTTGAAAAGCGCGACGTGCACTGCCGCGTGATGACAGCCATAGAGATGAACCAGGTAGCCGAGCCATATATCCGGCGACGGGCGATTCGGCACCTGGAAAAGGGACGTGTGGTGATCTTCGCTGCCGGAACCGGGAATCCTTATTTTTCGACCGACACAGCGGCCTCGCTGCGGGCGATGGAAATCAAGGCGGATGTGCTGCTTAAGGCGACGAAGGTGGAAGGCATCTACGATGCCGACCCGGTCATCTCAAAAGACGCTGTGAAGTTTGAGCAGATTACCTATATGGACATCCTGCGGCTGGGGTTGAAGGTGATGGATACGACTGCAGTGAGTCTTTGCAAGGACAATAACCTCCCCATGATCATCTTCAATATGAACGAACCGGGGAATATCCGCCGCGTGATTTGCGGTGAGAAGGTGGGCTCGCTGGTTACGGCGTAAGTTGGTGCATCCAGTCACCCCAATCTGCGTCCAATCCTAGAGGGTATTGCCTGAGCGCGTCCGTTCAACCCGTCCCGGCATCCCCCATTTCCGTTCCAGAGGAGATTGAGGGTCGCCGCATCGCAGGTACGCCGACGGTGGTTTCGCGCCCGCCAGCGTCTCGCGCGAAGAAGAAGCCGAACCTGCCGGCGCTCACCGGGTTGCGTTGTTTCGCGGCGCTGAACATTGTCTTCTTTCACTTCTCCAATCCCAAGTGGTTCGGGCCGTTTGCGCCGATTGTGGACAACGGCTATACGTCGGTAAGTTTTTTTCTGCTGATGTCCGGTTACATCCTGGCATACAACTATGCGGATCGTGCGGCTGCGGGGCAGTTGAGCACCCGCAATTTCTGGATCGCGCGGTTGTCCCGGCTCTATCCGGTTTATCTGTTCGCCCTTATCGTTTCGCTGGGCATGCTGATGGACGAGTGGCACACGCGCACGCATGCTGAGTTTGCGCTGGGTGTAACGCTGACTCCGCTGCTGGTACAGGGATGGGTGCCTCCTCTGGCGACCTTCTGGAACACGCCGGCGTGGACAATGTGTACTGAGGCATTCTTCTACCTGATCTTTCCGGTCGTGATTTTGTGGAAGCGTCCGAAGCGGCTGTGGCCGCTGCTGGGAGTGATGGCCGGTTTATGGGTCCTGGGTATGGTATTGCCCAGCCTGTATATGTGGCTGCATCCTGACGGAGATATGCATCCGGGGCGCTATACGGATGGATTCTGGATGCGGGCGCTCAAATTTTCGCCGCCGCCGCATGTTCCGTCGTTTTTGTTTGGCATTGCGCTCGCCGATCTGGATGGCATGATCGCGCGCACCGGCTGGAGGCGTCTTGTACTGGGCCTGCTTGGAATGAG
>JAFAMZ010000042.1 GCA_019232935.1 Silvibacterium sp. | reverse complement strand
GATCGCGAAATCCGGTTTCAAAATCGCCATCGACTGCATGTATGGAGCCGGAGCAGGCATTCTGGCAGGAATTTTCACCGACATTGGTGTGGACTTCATCGAAATTCGCGCCGAACACAATCCGCTCTTTCCCGGCATCAATCCCGAGCCCATCGAGCCGCACGTGCGCGCCCTGCAGGACGCCGTGGTTGAGGACAAGTGCGACGCGGGGCTGGCGACCGATGGCGATGCGGACCGCATAGGGGCCGTCGATGAGTACGGTAACTTTGTCGACCCCCACAAGATCTTCTCCATCCTGCTCGAGTGGGTGCTCTCGCGCAAGAAGTGGCCCGGCGACGTCACCCGGGCCTTCAACACCACGTGCATGATCGACCGCATCTGCGAGCGTTATGGACGCAAACTGCACGAGCACGGTATCGGATTCAAATTCGTGGTCGATTACATGCTCGAGACCGACATCGTTATGGGTGGAGAAGAATCCGGCGGCATCGGACTTTCCCGCCACCTGCCCGAGCGCGATGGCCTGCTCAACTCGCTGCTGCTCACCAACGTTATGGCTGAAGAGGGCAAGACTCTCGGCCAGCTTGTCGCTTCGGTGCAGGAAAGGTATGGACATCACGAATACGGCCGCATCGACTTGCACATCCCAGACGATGTGAAGAACGCCGCGATCGCCCGCGCCCGCGCCGGGGTGAAGGAATTCGCAGGAATGCCGGTCCTCGGCGTCGAGACACTGGACGGCATAAAGTTTTCCCTTGAGAACCCGGACGCGAAGGGGCTGCTCAATGCGGCGAAGACCTGGCTGCTGCTGCGCGCCTCCGGCACCGAGCCACTGCTGCGGATCTATTCGGAATCAGTTTCGAAGGAGTCAGTCAGAAAACTGCTCGAGGCTGCGCGAGAGTTTGCGATGGGTAGTAAGGGTTGAAACGCCGGATCTCGCCTTAATCCGAGTTAACATGGGAGCCGAGCTGTTGGGAGGCTCCCTCCATGGCCAATCCTGCGCCCGCTTATCCCTACGAGACACGGCTGAACATTCTCTATCAGCCAATGCAACTAATCGACGAAAAGGCGCTCTCCGACGCCTGCGTGTACAAATGGTTCAACCAGACGCTCTGCAAAATTAACGACTCGGTGGTGCGCCTTGGCGTAATAGAGGGCCACTATCACTGGCACAAGCACGATAACGACGACGAGTTCTTCTACGTGGTGGAAGGAAAGCTGTTCATCGACTTCGAAGGCCACAGCGTGGAGCTCGCTCCGCGGCAGGGGTTCGTCGTTCCTCGCGGAACCATCCACCGCACGCGCGCTCCCCAGCGGACCGTCATCCTGATGGTTGAGAACGCGGGGATCATTCCAACCGGGAACTAACTACACGCACTGGAACCCCGCCCCTCATTTCTCACTGCTTGGTGGCACCAGACCCTTCAGCCGGAGATACAATGCCAGCGTGGCATACTGTTCGTTGTCGTGCGAGACATTGCCCCATGCGAATCCGATACGGGTCCGAGTGATCGGACCCAGGGTGAGCATCTGCGTCAGATTCTCGTCCGAGAGTGCGGCATACGCTTTGTCACACTCTGAAAAAGACGCCTGTAGCGCGGCCAGAATTGTGGCCTTGTCAGCGGTTTCGGGCGGAACTTTGGCCAACGCGTCGGCGGCAGTTCCATTGAGTGTGCCGCAGATGCGCACCTGCGCTTCCGTCACATGGTTCACAACGCGCGCGAATGTCCTGATATCCGGTGTGGGCCGGAAGGCGTAGCCATCTGCTGGCATCTTGTCGGCCGCCTTCAGGATATTGCCCTTCAATCCGTTGTAGGCGCGTTGCACGTCTGCAGCAGCGTTGAGAGTCACCGGTTTAGCGGGTGGCGGTGCCGACTGATTCGCCGCACCGGGGAAAGAGGATTGGGCTGGAACCGTCAAGAAGCTGTTCAGAAGAACAACGACGGCTGCATTACGGATCACGGTGCGCTCCTTCGCCAGAATCCTACCAGAGCTGAGGTCTATCGGGCGCACACGCGCCATGTAAACGAATTTTCGCGTATCCCGGCGCGTTTCCGACTAATCATGTATAAGGCTCACGAAGGACATTTTCCAGAGAAACGAGGCCGACTATGAGCACCGTAACAGCTCCCGCTACGCCCCTCACCCAACTTTCAGCCTGGAAATCCCTCCAGACGCATTACGAGGAGGTTCGTAGCTTGCATCTGCGCCAGCTCTTCAAACATGATCCTGGCCGCGGCACCCGCCTTACGGCAGAGGCCGAAGGCATTTACCTCGATTATTCGAAGCACCGCATCACAGACGAGACTCTGAAACTGCTGATCGAACTTGCCGAACAAAGCAATCTCCGGCCCCGCATCGATGCGATGTTCCGCGGCGACAAGATCAACGTTACCGAGAACCGCGCCGTGCTCCACGTTGCGTTACGCGCACGCAAAGGCGAGAAAATCTTCGTCGACGGAGAGGACGTCGTCCCTGAAGTCCACGAAGTCCTCGATCGGATGTCAGCCTTTTCCGATCGCGTTCGCAGCGGCGAGTGGAAGGGCCACACCGGCAAGCCGATCAAAAACGTCATCAACATCGGAATCGGAGGCTCCGATCTCGGCCCGGTGATGGCCTACGAGGCGCTGCGCCACTACAGCCGCCGCGACATGACCTTTCGCTTCGTCTCCAATGTGGACGGCACCGATTTCGCCGAGGCCACCCACGACCTCGATGCCGAGGAGACGCTGTTCATCATTTCCTCGAAGACCTTCACCACGCTCGAGACGATGACGAACGCCCATACCGCGCGCTCATGGGCCCTTAAGAAGCTGGGTGATGACACAGCCATCGCCAAACACTTTGTCGCCGTTTCGACCAACGCCGAGGAAGTCACCAAATTCGGGATCGACACGAAAAACATGTTCGGCTTCTGGGACTGGGTAGGAGGCCGCTACTCGATGGATTCGGCGATCGGACTCTCCACCATGCTCGCCATCGGCCCGGAAAACTTCCGCAAGATGCTGGCCGGCTTCCATGCCATTGACGAGCACTTTCGCACAACGCCTTTTGAAAGGAACCTGCCCGTGCTCATGGGGCTGCTCTCGCTCTGGTACAACGACTTCTTCGATGCGCAGACGGTTGCCGTCCTGCCCTACGAGCAGTACCTTAAGCGCTTTCCCGCCTACCTTCAGCAGCTCACCATGGAGAGCAACGGCAAGCATGTAACGCTCAGCGGCGAACACGTCGGCTATCAGACCGGACCGATCTTCTGGGGAGAGCCTGGAACCAACGGCCAGCACTCGTTCTACCAGCTCATCCACCAGGGAACAAAGCTGATTCCCTGCGACTTCATCGGGTTCTCGAAGACCCTGAACCCTCTCGGCAATCATCATGACCTCCTCATGGCGAATGTCCTTGCCCAGACCGAGGCGCTGGCTTTCGGCAAAACTCCCGAGGAGGTCAGGGCAGAGGGCACCCCGGACTGGCTGGTTCCTCATCGAGTCTTCGAGGGAAACCGCCCGACGAACACGATTCTTCTCGAGGAACTCACCCCGGAGGCACTCGGCAAGCTGGTCGCCCTGTACGAGCACAGCGTCTTCACCCAGGGTGCCATCTGGCAGATCGATTCCTTCGACCAGTGGGGCGTGGAACTCGGCAAAGTGTTGGCGAAGAAGATCGTCGGTGAGCTCGAGGGTAAGGAGCCGGGCGGCAAACACGACAGTTCCACAAACGCTCTCATTGAGCGTTACAAGAAGCAGCGCGGCTAGATCTACCTCGCTCCCCGCACGCACCGGGACGGGCAGCCTGCCCGTTCCACAACTTTTGTCCACTTTCAGCGTTCCAAATGAGTGACGCACCATGTCGCCCTGCGTCGCCCCATCTGGCGGGTACGCCGCAAAGTTCAAACAGCAGAGGTTCAACGACATGCGCACTTATTGCCACGACCAGAATCTCTTTCGGACAGCTCTCCTCGGAATCTTGGCCAGTTGCCTATGGTTTTCCGCTGGAAATGTAGTCCTCGCGCAAGAGGGTCAAAGTAGCGAGACGCAGCAAACCCCCACTCCCGAAACTCGTTCCGATTCGCAGATCCAATCCGACGTCAGTTACGCCCTGACGCACGATCCCGTCCTGCAGGACCAGCACATCACCTGTGCGACCGCCGACGGCATCGTGAATCTCGCCGGCACCGTGCAGACCAACGAGCAGCACCAAAGGGCCGAGACGATAGCCGCCACGGTAAAAGGCGTGAGCGGCATAGTGAACAACATCAAAGTCGCCGATCCTGACTCGCCGCAGCCCCCGGCACCCGACCAGTCACAAGCGAACACGGTAGACCTCAATGCCGCAGCGGCACAGGTTCCACCTCCCCCGCCGGATGAGCCGGAGACACAAGCGCAGCAGTCCCAGCCGGCTCCAGGCCAGCCTTCTCCGGTCCCGGCGTCCCCGTCCCGGGCATCCCCGCCCGCAGCCGACAACAATTCCCGTATGCCGTATCCCCCCGGATACTACCCTGCTCCGCCTCAAAGCTATAACAGCCAGGCGGCTCCTGGCCCCGTCACGATCCCTGCCGGCACACTTCTGCGAGCGCGCCTTAATGAAACACTGGATACGGCTCGTCTGAAGAGCGGCACGTATTTCCAGGCAACAGCTGCGAACGACGTTTACGTAGGCGGCGTGCTCGCGATTCCTCATGGGGCGATGCTTCAGGGACAGGTGGTCGAGGCGAGAAGCGCGGGCGAGCTCGGAGGTTCCGCTGAACTGAAGCTTGAACTGACCGGCATCGTCCTCGAAGGCAGCATGTATCCGATTTCCACCGATCAGTGGTGGAATAAGGGTCCGAATAAGGCTGCGTACACTGCTGGAAACACTGTGGGCGGGGCCGCGCTCGGAGCCATTATCGGCGGCATCGCCGGAGGCGGAGCAGGCGCGGCGATCGGCGCTGGAATTGGCGGAGTTGCAGGGCTCGGGATCTCCTCGGCAACTAATGGACCCCGTGTTTTCTTACCTGCCGAGTCGCTCGTGGATTTCCATTTGTCAGCACCGGCTACCGTGCAGCCTGTCTCCTGGCAGGAGGCGCAGCGGCTGGCAGCCAGCGCTCCTCAGGCGCCGCGCGTGATACCAAGGCCTTACCGGCCCGCGCCCATGTATGCGCCATATCAGTATCCCTATTACCCCTATCCCTATCCTTATTACGCGTATCCGTATGGGTATTACTACTATTACAGGCGCTGATATAAGTGTGCCGATCAACCCAGGCGTTCCTCAATTCCGTACTGATGACAGTCCTTTCTGGGCAGCAGAGCGAGCTGCGCAGGGCTCTGAATCGAGCGGATGACGGAGCGCACGGTGTGCCGTGGTGAGCAGTTCGGCATCCGGCGTGTCGTCGCTCAACTCCCAGATCATTACGCCGCCGAGCTTCTGCTGTGCTGCATAGCTGGCTTTGAACCGAACTGAGACCGGGTCTTCATACGTCCAGAAAGTGGTTCCGTCGAAGAGCCACGGAGCCTGCGAGTGCTCGTCGCGATACGCTGAGAATTCCGTTATCAATTTGCGGATATACCGGTACGGCCGGTCGCCGCGCACGCCTTTCCCTGACTGAAATAGACCATTATTCGTGCTGTTCACGCCCGTCCAGCAGTATCCGTAAAACGGCATGCCCATCAGCAGCTTCTCGCGTGGTACTCCGGCAGCCACATAGTCGCCGATGTTCGCCTCAATGCTGTTCGAATGCCGCGGATCGACGGGATTCGAGAACAGCGGTGCAAGAAATCCGGTGGTCGAATTCCAGGGGCCCGTGTAGTCGTAATTCATAATCCCGACCTGATTGACAAGCCGCGCAATCGCCGCGAAATCCATGCCCGCCAGCATACGCGGCGAGTGCCCAACCGCGATCGAAAGCCGCAGCCCGGACCGCACAGCGTGCATCTGTCGCCGGAACTCCTCGAGCAGTGCCTGAAAATTCGCCGCGTCCTCTGCATTGGGATATTCCCAGTCGATGTCAAAGCCGTCAAAGATCCCCGCCTCGTGCATGCCAGGCCCGAAGTGGCCACGAATAAAAATATCAATGCACGATGCAACAAAAGCCTTTCGATTCTCTGGCCTCGCATCTTCGGCAAAGCCTGCCGGGTCTCCCTCCAGCGAAATGAGAATCTTCAGGTGCGGATAGCGCCTCTTCAACTCCTTCAACTGGTGAAAATATCCGCGAAACTGCGACGCCATATCATCCGGCATTCCGCTCACGCTGTTCTGCGCCGTGTAGGTGGTCTCCAGGTCCGCCCGCGGATCGGCGACAGAGCACCTGCCCGCTGAGACAAATCCCTGGGCATAGTTGATCTGGTCAAGCAGCCCGGCGCTTCCATTGTCGACCAGTTGCTTAACGGAATAAGGCTCGTCGTAATAAAGACCCCACTGCGGAAAATACCCGACCAGCAGCGGGTGAGTGGAGACCGCGCGTCTGTGCAGGAGGCGAGCACTCCCATCCAGCGGAGTCAGAGCGAAAAGGCAGGCGACCAGTGAGGCCACCGCTGCCCACACGTCGGAATTCTTTCGCATTCACTACAACAGACGTTGCTAAGGGCGATTCGTTGAAGAATTTCCGATGACAGGCGCGAACCCTATTCTTTGTCTGCGACCGCAAGCAGGGTCTGAAAATGCGGAGCCTCCGGCTCCTTGTGCACGACAGAGATTTCGATCTTGCAAAATCCCGACTTTTCCAGTGCAGACTCAAGTTCTGCTTCGCTGAAGCCGAGCCACTCGTCGGCATAAAGCTCGCGCGCCTCTTCAAAACGATGTTTTGCCAAATCGAGAATCGCGATTCGCCCTCCAGGTTTTAGGATCCGCCACGCCTGCGCTACCGCCCGCTCAGGATGAAGCGCGTGGTGCAGCGACTGCGAAAAGAAGACCAGGTCCACGGCCCCGTCTTCGATTGGCAGCTCCTCTATGTCTCCCAGCCGGTATTCGAGGTTCTTCACGCCCT
>JAFAMZ010000290.1 GCA_019232935.1 Silvibacterium sp. | reverse complement strand
CCGGCCGTTCTGATAAAAGCGCAGGTTGCGTCCCGATTGGGCCATCCGGGGCGCCTTATACAGGCGGTCGAGCACGCCGCTGTCGATCGAATCGACGAATTGCTCGTCCCGGCAGCCGGCCATTCGCAGCGATTCATAAGTGCGCTCCCCGCCTGCGACCAGCAGTGCGTCTGCGCGCTGCTTGCCGCGAAACGTGTATCGGAGCAGGAATTGCATCAACGGATGCAGCCAGCGCCGAACCCGATAGGACAAGCCTTCGCGATGCCGGAAAGCAGGCGGGTAGTGAATATTGCCATTGAGCGGACCGATAACCACTTTGGCGCCGCGCACAACGAAGAAGGGAAGCACCGGAGATACCGGCGAATTGAAATGGACGATCGCGCCCGGATGCTCCTTCAGGAGCGGCTTGAGCTGTTTCAATGCGCCCCGTAGAAAGATTGGATGAAGAAGCGCTTTGAGTGGGGCGATTCGGTTCAGAAGCACTTGCAACTGCGTGTCCTTCACATACGACGCCCGCATGTCGGGATAATTTCTGCTCAGTTCTGCCTGTACGCGCTCGTGCGTGATTTGATAGACCTCGACACCCTGGCGCTCGAGTTCCAGGTAAATCTGCAGGGCCTTGATTGCCTCGCCTCCCATCTGTTCCGATACGTTGGGAGATACCAGGATCACCGTTAGCTCATTCAGTTCATTCATGGCTTCGAAATTGTGCAAGTAGGATTTTCCTGTAATGCCGCTCTGGAACCCAGGTATTGTGCGGAGGAACTCTGACCGCGGTTCGGTTCGGTTTCGGATCGCACGGCTCCCGGCTGACCATAGCCTGTGAAGGCAAGCATGGGCTGATTCCCCGGAGCCAGGATCCCTAACCTAACTTTGCCATCCCGCGTACCTGCCCAGCCATACCCCCAAAGTCGTAATGGCTTGATAACCCATGAGTGCTCCATTAGCATTCGTTGCGTAATTCCGGGTAGCACAAATCCTGCAGGACCGCGCATCCGTAACTGCGCGTTTGATTTTCTCACCATCCCTTTTGCGGCCCGTCCTCACGGGTCTGATGTGTAGGAGTGTTCCATGTTGCGGAACTACGTGATGCCGGGTGTTGCGCTGATATTGCTCGCCATTTTCGCGCTTCCACGCGCCACGACTTCCCCGGCCACCAGCGAACTTGGAGCAGGTACGCCCCGTCCCCCTGCCGCGCAGCAATCCACGCCGAAAGGCGAGCCCAAGGCCGTTAAAGTTCCCCAGATCGGTTCCGGCAGGCTCCTGAGCGCGGACGATGTGTGCGGCGTAGCCACCTATGAAATGCAGCAGAAGCTCGGTGAGTTTGGCCTCAGCTATGCCGACCAGTCCCCCCTGACGGCTTCTGCCGAGGCCATGATCGCGCTGGTTCCCGATCCCCTGCACACCCATCTTGCCCTCCGCTTCGATCGCACAGTGGACGTAATACAGCAGGCACTGCAGGATCGCACCTCCGAGACTGATTCCGGCTGGGTCTACACCAGCCAGTGGCTGCCCTGGGACCCCGTTCCTTACCAGGCCTCGCAGGATCCCATCGAGCGTACCAACATTCACGCCTTCGATGCCGATCGCGAGTGCGCCCCCGGATTCCTCCTCTTTCGCCGCAATCGCTTCCAGCCCCGCGCCGAAGACGACAAATTCCTCGTGGTCTTCCTCGTCGGGGAATCGCCCACCAGCGGCATCCTCCACCACAATCAGTTCGTCAACGCTGTTCGCGGGTGGCGCGCTTTGGAAGGCAGAGAGGCGCCGGGCTCCACGCTGCGCATCGTCGGCCCATCGTTTTCCGGGTCCCTCCCGACCCTCGATGCGCTGCTTCAATCTCAGCTCTGCGCCACGGGCGCCGCCGATCGCTCCGCTTGTTTCGAGCGGGCGCAGGTGGTCAGCGGCACGGTAGCCACCAGCCGGTCGATCATTCTCGATCACGGCAACTTTCCCGGACTCAAGGCCGCCAATTTCCTCTCCATGAGCGAAAGCTCCGACGCGGTCCAGACGATGCTCGCCAACTATTTCCGCTCGGCGCAGCACCTTGCTCCCAGCGAGATCGCCTTTGTCTCGGAGGACGAGACCTCCTTCGGCAACCTCCTCTCATCCATCCAGAAGCCCGGCATCCAGGAGACCCCAGCCCGCCCGGTGCTCTTCCATTATCCGCGGGAGATTTCGCAACTGCGCAATGCATATGAGAAGAACTCGATATTCAGCCGCCAGTCCGGGCAGCAAAACAACGCCGCCCAGGCCCAGCAGGAACTCACGCTGAGCCTCGAAGACCGCCACGAGGAAGAAGACAGCGTTCCCTCGTTCTCCAGCTCGCAGAACCCGGTCTCGGAAGAATCCGTGCTGTCGGAAATGACACGCGCCATGGACCGACAGCGCGTCCGTATAGCCGTCATCAGCGGTACTGACATCCTCGACGTCATCTTCGTCGCGCGCTACCTTACCCGCACCTTGCCGAACCTGCACGTTGTACTGCTTAACACCGACCTTCTCTTCGAGCGCTCCCCAGATGTCAGCTACTTTCGCGGCATGCTGCTGGCCAACACCTACCCGCTCATCCCGGATAACATGCAGTGGACCGGCCGCTTCCTCAGGATGACAAATAAGTCAACCGAGCAGCCGAGCCCCTTCGGCGTCGTCCTCCCCGACCGCATCTTCTCATCGTTCGAGACCGCTGGAGTCTACAACGCCGTGCGCCTTCTCGAGCTGGCGCCCTTTGAAAATGACGCCGATATAGTTCATTTGCAGTCCGGCCAGCCTCTCTGGCTGGCTGAATACAGCGATCCGTTCCGCGGCGGCAACCGTCCTCCGCTGTGGCTCAGCGCGGTAGGGAGAGGAGGCTTCTGGCCGGTCGCCCTGCTCGATCGCTACTCTTCGGAGACACGCAATAAAAGCGATGACAAGCGCTTAAAAGATACGCAGACGAACTCATGTGGGACGAATGCCATTCCACCCGCTCCTGCCGGCAGTTCTAATCAACCACCTACCTCCCTTGTTGAGATATGCGCAGGTAACGAATGGCACAGCGCTTACCAGGAATCCATTCCGGTGCGCATGTTTGATGCCTGGCTGCCCACGGAGTTCACCATTGCCGGAATTTCGATTCACCGTCTCGAAGCCACCCAGCTCCTGCCCGCACGCCTCGCAGCCATCTGCCTGCTCGCGCTCTTTATCCTTTTCGGGCTCATCCTCTGTGGCTTCGCCGGTGTGGAACGATGGCCGCAGTACAGATTTGGCATTCGCGGAACGAACAGCGAGCGGCGGGCATGGATCGTGCTCTTAATTATCCTCGCCTATTCCTGGATAGCACGTCTGTTAATTCTGGATCTGCCCGGAAAACGCTTCTACCGCGATCCCCTGAATTGCGGACTGCTGTTTCTGGAATTGGTTCTCTTGCTTTTCGCTGTTTGGCTCATAACAGCTGGGCTCAGCGAAAGGAGGCGTTGCTTCTGGGCCACCTTGCTCATCGCCTTGTCGATCTTCGGCCAGGTCCTCTTCCGTTGGGTAAAGCCGCCCGACTTCGCCGCCAGTCTCTTTTATCTTTATCGCAGTCAGCATCTTTTCAGCGGAGTCTCGCCGGTGCTGCCCATCATCTTTCTCTGCATTGCAGTCATCTGCCTCGTCTCCCGGCATATTCACTCGCTGCTCATTTTTTCGCCGCGGCTGAAACCCCGCATGCCCTGCTATCAGAACCAGTGCTCGCCGCTCATTCTGCACTTTGTCACCGCTCAGAACGTCATCGATATGCTCCGGGCCTGCTATTCGCCCTGGCGGATGCTTACCTCCAAGCTGATCCAGATCTTTCGCAGCGAGAGACGCCTGGCCGGCGATACGGGCGGCGGCCTGCGGCGAATCAACACTCCGGCTGCCAAGGCTGCGCTTCTGCTGGGCATCCCGCTCGTCTTTACGCTGCTGATGCTGGTGCTCTCCGGCTACCTGCTCTTCCCGCGCGGCTTCGAGACATTCGAAACACGCGCCTATTCCATTCTGCTCAGCACCTTCGTCTTTGTTGCCGTGGTGATCATGCTCATCGAGATTGCATGGGTCATCCTGATGTGGGTTTGCCTGCACAAGGGTCTGCTCGCGCCCCTGGAGCGGACCACGCTGCGCGCCTGCTTCAGCCGCGTCTCCGGCTTCTCATGGCGTCGCATGTGGTTCAGTATCGATCCCTCGCCTGACGCGCGCTTCAAACCTCTCTCGCGCGCATACGAGTCCATGCGCCGCATGGAGGGTGACCCATTTTGCCCCGATGAGGTGAAGCGCTGCATTGCATACGTGCGTGGTAAGCACGAGAGTTATACGCAGTCGATGGCGTCGCGGAAAAGCACCCCCGACCAGCGGTTGACTGCGTTCTCCACCTTCCAGCGCTCTCTCTCAAGGTGCGCAACGCTGGTGATCGAGAAGATCCTTTCCGATCACAGCCGCCAGAAAGACCCTTTGGCCACCAGCCTCGACGTGCCCGCCAACCAGATTGAGAAGGTACTGGAGAACTCCGCGAAGGCCGATTCGCTCGAGGCCAACGCAGAGGAATTTGTTGGACTGATTTACATCTACGCCATCCAGCAAGTGCTGCTCGATATTCGCAGTCACATCCTGGCATTTACCTTCAGCTATTTCTTCGTGCTGATGGCGCTCAACTCATATCCTGTGGCTCCGCGCCATTCCATCATGGTCCTGCTGGTCGGGCTGTTCGTGGCCTTTGTAATCGTAGTAGTTACAGTGTTCGCGCAGATGCACCGCGACGCGATTCTCAGCCGGACGACTTCGACCGAACCCGGCAAGCTCGATCTCGGGTTTTACGAGAAGCTCATCTCCGTGCTCGGAGTTCCGCTCATCGGGCTGCTGGCCTCCGAATTTCCCGAGATCAGCAACTTCCTGTTCTCATGGCTCGAGCCGAGCTTGCAGACGCTGAAGTAGTCGCTTGAAGCAGCTATCGGAAGAGAGATGAGGGACCCCACTCAAGCCCCGTTTTGGCTTGAGTGGTTCAATGTGAATGGAGGGGTGCCCCTCAGCCTGCCCTGAGCGCAGTCGAAGGGTCCGGATTCTCGGACACGGTAGCCTTTCCTGAGCCCTGAGCCCTGAGCCCTGAGCCCTGAGCCCTGAGCCCTGAGCCCTGTCTTACTCCGCTGTCTCGTCAGCCTTCACCGTCACGCCAACATGCGCTGTAACCTCACGGTGCAGCTTGACCGGGATATGGAACTCGCCGAGCTGCTTGAGCGGCTCTTCCAGATGCACCTTGCGGCGATCGATGTTGAAGCCCTTCGCTTCGAGCGCGTGCGCAATGTCGGCCGATGTCACCGAGCCAAAGAGCTGATCGTGCTCGCCCACCTTGCGCTCGAAGACCAGCGAAACATTGTTGAGCTGACCAACCAGGGCCTCAGCCTCGGCCTTCTCCTTCGCGGACTTGCGAACAGCCGATGCCTTCATCTGCTCGATCACAGCCTTGTTCGCCGCCGTGGCTTCCATGGCCAGCTTCTTGGGCAGCAGAAAATTGCGCCCATAGCCATCGGCCACCTTCACCACGTCTCCGCGATGCCCGAGGTTGTTGATGTCTTCCTTCAGAATCACTTCCATTGCAAATCTCCATATCTCGACGGTGCCCCACCCAAGCCCTGGTGTTGGCTTGAGTGGGATGGCACGGTCCCCGATTCCTGTTCCCTGTGCCCTGATCCCTAGTACCTTGCTGCAAACGGCAGCAGGGGGATATTGCGCGCCTGCTTGATGGCGCGGGTAAGCCTCCGCTGATGCGTGGTGCAGACGCCCGTCAGGCGGCGCGGAACGATCTTGCCGCGCTCGGCAACAAAGCCCTGCAGCAGGCGCACGTCGCGATAGGGAATCGCGTCGATCTTTTCGGTGCAGAACTTGCAGACCTTCTTGCGGCGGAAAAATTTGCGTCCGCCCGGGCCCGCAGGGCCTCCCGGTCGTGATCCGGCTCCAGATCGAGGGCCGGATGCCGAGGGCGCTCCGCCTTCGGAAGCGCGATGTGTGGTTTCGTCAGCCATTAGTTTCCTGTCCTTCACTAAATTCGTTAACAACTCCGAGGGTGCCCCACTCAAGCCCTCTGTTGGCTTGAGTGGGATTAAGCATGTGCCGCTTCGGCCGGTGCCGGTGCGGGTGCGGGTGCCGAAGTCTCGGCCGCAGGTTCCGCACCCTCGGCCGGAGCCGCGGGCTGTGCGCTGAGCTTCTTCCGCGTCGCGCGGATCGCCTTGATCTTATCCAGGCGCTTCTGCTCCTCATCCATGCGCACGGTAATGAACTTGATCACCGGCTCGGATACCCGCAGGCGGCGCTCCAGTTCGTGCACCACCGCTCCGTCGGCGTCGATCGTCATGAGAATGTAGTTGCCGTCGTTGAACTTGCGCACTGTGTACGCAAGCCTGCGCCGCCCCCACTTCTCCGTGGAGCGCACTGTGCCACCGCCGTTGGTGACGGTGTGCTCGAACCCGGCTATCAGTTTGTCCACATCTGCCTCTTCCACATCGGGACGCACGATGAACATCACTTCGTAGAAACGATCCATACTCTGCTTCTCTCTTCTCTCGTCCGCGGCGGCGAATTCGTCACCGTGACCGAAACATATTATCCCGGCGGCTCACTTCTCTCCGCCTGCCTGCTCCGCCGGGCCAGTGTCCCTGCGGTTAAACTCGTTCATCGCGGCCGAAATCCCCTTGGCCGCAACCACCTCTGCCGCCTGCGCCACACGGTCCAGAACCTCATCCAGTGCCGCCAGGTCCCGCTTGCGCAGCGGCGTCAGCAGATAATCCTTGCCGCGCCGGAAAGCCTCTTCGGGCTCGCCGTTTGACCCCACTCCAATCCGGATACGCGCCCAGTCGTCGGTCTTCAATGCTCCCGAGATCGACCGCGCTCCGTTGTGCCCCGCGGCGCTGCCGCGCTCTCTCACGCGGATCACGCCCAGAGGCAAATCCAGCTCGTCGTACAAAACCAGCAGCCCGCGAGCCGGATCGATCCCGAACTCGGCCGCGAGCGCCGCGACGGAAAGACCGCTGAGGTTCATGAAGGTCTCGGGTTTGGCGAGAACCACTTCACGGCCAGCGATCTGAATCTTTGCCGTCAGCGCGCGGCAGCGGCGGTTGGCCACCTGCACACCATGCTGATCGGCGATACGGTCGACTGCGAGAAAGCCTGCGTTGTGCGGCGTGAACTGGTATTCGATGCCCGGATTTCCGAGCCCCACAACCAGCAGCACTCCCCGCGACAAATCATCCTTCGCCCCGCTGTCCCCCTCAGTCGACAAAACTTACTTCTTTGCGCCCTTCTCTGCAGCTGCAGGCGCCTCGGCAGTTTCGGTCTTGCCCTTCTTGACCACTTCCGGCTCAGCCGGAGCCGCCGCAGCCGCAGCCGCAACCTCCTCAGCCGCCGGAGCAGCCTCTTCCCTGATTGCCACTACGTGCGCGACGGTCGTGTCTTCGTCGGTCAGAAACTTCAGTTTGTCCGAGTGCGGCAGATCGCTCACCCGCAAAACATCGCCGATCGACAGTTTCGTCACATCGACATCAATGTGGCTCGGAATATCGCCCGGAAGGCACTCGATCTCCAGTTCGCGCAGCACCTGATCCAGAATGCCGCCCTGGTTCTTCACGCCGTTCGCCGTACCCACAAGCTGAATCGGCACTTCGACGGTGATCACCTTATCCAGCGCAATCCGTTTCAGGTCGATGTGAATGAGCGTGCCCTTGATCGGCTCATACTGCCAGTCGACGATCATGGCTTTGGTCTTCGCTGTCGAGCCTGTGATTTCGAGATCGAAAATCGAGTTGTGTCCCGCATCCGAATGCAGAATCTTCTGGATTTGCTTCGGATCGACTTCGATCGCCACCGCCGGTTCCGCCGCGCCGTACACCACCGCCGGAATCCTGCCTTTCATACGAACGCGCCGCCCGGCATTCTTGTTGAACTTGCCCTCGCGGGGCGTTGCTGCGACTACTTCCTGACTGATCATTTTCCTTTTCCTTCGGGCACGGAAGGCAGCTTCTAGCTATTAGCTTCTAGCCTCTAGCTAGAGCCTCCAGCTCTCTTCGGACTTTCGCCCCGAGCTGCCTCTTATCCGCTCCCTTTGTTTTTGCGAACCCTTGCAAACTTCCCTCAGATCGCTAACTTCGTTGTGCCACTGTCGAGCTAAAAGCTAGAAGCTAGTGGCTAGTTAAAGAGCGAGCTCACGCTCGTCTCCGTGTGAATGTTCTCGATCGTCGCGGCTATCAGCCCCGCAACCGACCGGACCTTGATCTTGGCAATCTTCTGCGCCGACTCCGTCAGCGGGATCGAATCGGTCACCACCAGCTCTTCGAGCCGCGAGTTGGCGATCCGCTCCACTGCTGGCCCTGACAGCACCGGATGTGAAGCGCATGCGTAAACCCTGGTCGCGCCTTTATCGTGCAGTGCGTCCACGGTCTTTACCAGCGTTCCCGCCGTGTCGACAATGTCGTCATAAATGAGGCACGTCCGGCCTTCCACATCGCCGATTACGTGCATCACTTCAGCCACGTTAATATCCGTTCTCCGCTTATCCACAATCGCCAGCGGAGCCCCGATCTTCGTTGCAAAAAAGCGCGCTCGTTCCACGCCTCCTGCATCCGGCGAAACCACGGTCAGGTTAGGCAGGTTCAGGTCCCGGAAATAGCTCACCATCACCGGGCTCGCAAACATATGATCTACCGGAATGTTGAAAAATCCTTGAATTTGCGCCGCGTGCAGGTCCATGAACAAGGCCCGGTTCGCCCCGGCGGTGGTCAGCAGATCGGCCACGAGCTTCGAACTGATGGCCACCCGCGGCCGGTCCTTGCGGTCCTGCCGGGCATAGCCGTAGTACGGAACAACGGTGGTGATCCGGCCCGCCGATGCACGCTTTAACGCGTCGATCATGATCAGCAACTCGACCAGGTGCTGATCCACCGGATTGCACGTCGGCTGCACCACAAATACATCCGCGCCGCGAACGTTCTCCAGAAGCTGAAAGTAAACTTCTCCGTCGGCGAAGCGCTGCATCTTGGTCTCGCCCAGCGGAATTCCGATATGCTTGCAGATCTCAACTGCAAGCTGGCGATTGGCCGAGCCGGAAAAGATCTTGAAGCGCTTGTCCTCAATGTGGGACTTCGCCTTCTTCTTCTCGGCCTGGACCTTCGCTTCAGCATGAGTGTGAGGCCGCGGTCCGCTGCCGTTCTGCTCTGCACCTGTCGCCGGGCTTACCGCCTCCGTGACTGCCTTCTCCATCACCGTGTCGTTCTTCACAAGATTCTCCCAAGCTGGTTGGCTGTGGTTTGTCCTGCGTTGGTGTCGTCTGGCTCTGCCGCTGCCAGGGCCGCTCTGCGCCGGTGTGGTTCGCGCCGGCGCTGCAAACTCGAATTCTGGCTGGGCGACCAGGATTCGAACCTGGACAAAGTGCTCCAAAGGCACTTGACCTACCGTTAGTCGATCGCCCAGTACTACAAACTCAAACCGCCACTCCTCTCGACTCCCGGGTCCCCCGGCGCAGCCGCTTTTGGCTGCGCTGGGCAGAAAGGCACTTGACCTATCGTTAATCGATCGCCCAGTGCCCCACTCAAGCCTGCCGTTGGTTTGAGTGAGATCTGATTCCCTGTTCCCCGGGAACTTCGGGTGCCCCATCCTGAGCGCGTTTTTTGCGCGAAGGGTGGGAAAGCAACAGTTCAAGCTTTCTGATCCCTATTCCCTGCTCTCTACTCCCTGCTCCCTGCAATCATCGACCGCCAATACTTCTCCCGCGGCATCGTCTCCGTCAGTAACGACCGGACACCCATCCCATCGAGCCGGCTTACCGCCATGCGTGCCGCCTCCTGACCCTCGTACAGCCCGAACAGCGCCGAACCGGAACCCGACAGCGACACATAAAGAGCCGCAGCCTTCGCTTCTTCCCGGCCTGCGAGCACACGCTTGATTTCACCAAACAGGGGATTCTGAGGAAAGACAACTTCTTCGAAGTCGTTTTCGGTCCCGGTTCGGACAAGCGCATGAAGCGGATTTGCACCGGCCACCAAATCAGCCGGCAGTACCGTCTTCGCGGCAGGGTCTTCCTGGAAGACACCGGAGGAGTGCGGCTCGCAAAGTGCTGCAGCGAGAGCCCGACTCAACTCATTAAGTCTATCGAAGCCAGCCCCCTCGGTCAATCCAGAACCTGCTGGGAAACCGACCTTCTGGGTGCCCCACTCAAGCAGGGTGCCCCACTCAAGCCTGTCGTTGGCTTGAGTGGGATCTGAATCCTGCTCCCTGAGCCCTGATCCCTCCACCCCGGGCGCCCCACTCAAGCCCTCGGTTGGCTTGAGGTTCTCAACCTCGTTCCCTGAGCTAGGTGGAAGATGCTTTGCATCCCAGTCCCTGAACGCCTGAGGCGTCGACACTCCGACCTCCGGCAGCGCCACCACACAAGGCGTCACCGGCAGATCCGGCATCGGATACACCTCCTCGCCCCGCCCCACACCCAGCACCGCCCCGCCGATCAGGAACAGCGGCACGTCCGAGCCGACCTGGGCCGCAATCCTCAGACGTTCCGGCCCGGAGAGGAGCGCGATTCCGTGCGATGCCAGCTCCCGCTCCAATCCGATCAGCGCCGCGACCGCATTCCCCGATCCTGCTCCCAGCCCGCCCTGCACCGGCAGTCGCTTATCTATATAGATACGAACCTCAGCCGTGACCTTCTTGGCCTCCAGCGCCAGAGTCACCGACTTGTATGCCGTATTCCGCTCCGCCGTATTTCTCCCTGTGACCGGCACCCGCTCGTCGTTGCTCGTCAGCCTTATCGAGGTCTCTGCCACCGGACGCGCCTCGACCGTCACCATGTCATGCGCTGCAATCGTCTGGTAGAGCGTCGTCAGCGAATGAAAACCGTCCGCTCGCACCGGCCCAATGGCCAGTCCTAAATTGATCTTCGCGAAGGAGCGGATGGTAGTCGGCATTCCTCAGCGATTGTAGCTACAGTCTCCCGCTGTCACATCGCCTGTGCCTGCGCGCGGCCTGGGATTTAGGAGTAATCCCTTCTTTTACTTCCGAAAGCCGACAATCCGGACCTAACCGATACGCATCTAGTTAGTCTCTCGCGACGTCGCCATCGGCCCTCGCGGCTGGGAAATTGCGGTCAGCCGCCTCAGTAGGAAAATGCGTGCGTACTTTTCCATGGCACGACCCGTCTCTATATCGTGAATTGACCTGAATGGGGGCGCGTCATGCTGAATCGCGCTGTCGCAATCGCTGCCTGCATGCTTCTCCCTGCAGCCGCCTTCGCCAAGGACAAGAAGCCCACCTTGCCGGCCTATGTCCTTGCGGCGCAAAGCATCACCGTCATCATCGATCCTCAAGCCGGCGTCTCGATCGACGAGCCACAGGCTAATCAAATCGCCCAGAAGGATGTCGAGGCGGCTCTCATGAACTGGGGACGCTTCGAAGTCCGCATGGTTGCCGGTGGGGGGGCTGACCTCATCGTCGTTGTTCGCAAAGGACACGGACGTCTCGTCAAGCCGACTATCAGCGATCCGCGCCAGAACGACAAGCTGGGCTCTATCACTCCTATCGATGGCGGCGTCGGGATTGGCGGACAACAGGGCCATCCGCCGCCGAGTTCCCCAGTGCAGAGTCCTGACCAGACCCCGGCTCCCCAGGTCGAAGTTGGAGCCACCCAGGACACGTTTCTCGTTTACCGCGGAGACGTCGACGATCCCCTCAACGGCGCTCCCGCGTGGCGTTATACGGCCTCCGACGCATTGCAATCGCCGTCTGTTCCAGCCGTCGATAAATTCCGCAAGGCCATCGCCGACGCGGAAAAGGCTGCAGCGAAAACCCCCTAACGATCACTTCGCGAGCAGAGCACTGTGCGTTGTTGATGTATTACCGGCATTCCGGAAATTTGGCCTCGAAATGTCCGTAATGCCGACCATCCGGGAGCTACTCAGCTCAAAGCTCCGTCACGCGGGCGAGATCGCGTTCGGCGTCTGAACAATACAAACACTCCGTACCCGATAACGACTCCCAGCCCGTTCAATATCACGTCGTCAATGTCGAAAATGCCCACACGGAACACAACTTCCATCACCTCGAAAGTAAGCCCAGTGACAACACCGAGGATGACCACCTTTTGCCATGAGACGGATCGAAAGACAAGTAGAGCGAGAAGCCCTATCGGCATAAATGGGATGATGTTCCCGATCAAGTTCACTATGTCCATCAGGCGATTGTCCCGGCCAAAGAGTTCAGGAACAATGGTCGTGAACGGGATGAAGTTGCCAGGACCCGTGTGAGGGTGGGCAAATCTGAATCTGAGGTGTCCTATATGAATATTAGGTATGGCCTTGAAGACCACGACTCTGATTAGGATTGCGCTATATACGATAAGAGCGCACGCTGCCAGCCAATGCGTTCGTTTCGTCTTCATGCAACTCCCCTGAACGCTGCTGAGAACGCCTACAATGGCCTATACGTCATAGTTCACAGACTGGGTGAAACGTTAGTATCTACGGGTCGCTTTCTTCCGAGCGAATGACCGGCAATCCGGAACTTTCGCCCGCCTCGGACCGGTCCCCCGAAAGGGAAGTAGTGCCGACTTCCGAGGACCGATCCGGTTCAACTTTCGAATCGCCGAGTCCCATCGCGCTCAGTTGAGTTCCTGGGCGAGTCCGATGAGAAGCCCTTCAGGCCCGCGGAGGTAGCAAAGCCGATACGAGTCCTGATACCGGACTACTTCTCCTACGAGCTGTGCGCCGCGCTTGCGAAGCCTGCCAAGCGTCTCGTCGATGTCGTCCACGGCGAACATGACGCGGAGGTAGCCTAAAGCGTTCACTGGTGCCTTGCGGTGATCCGCAACGACAGGCGGCGTGAGGAAGCGGGAGAGCTCGATACGGCTGTGGCCGTCCGGCGTGCGCATCATGGCAATCTCGACGCGCTGGCCGGCAAGTCCGGTGACGCGTCCTGCCCATTCTCCTTCGATCGTGGCCCGCCCTTCCAGCTCAAGACCGAGCTCTCGGAAGAAATCAATCGTCTGTCCGAGGTCATCGACCACGATTCCTACGTTATCCATCCGTTTGAGCGCCATGCGTCGACTGTACAAGAGGTCACCTGGATGCAACAGCGGACCCTTTTGCAACACCAAAGCAGAATCCGACCGGAGTCTGCCAGACCGCTCCCGAACAGCCCTTAATCGCGCCGAGCGCCTGATTACTTCCCGCTCTCGCTCAGATACGCCCCACTCAGCGTCCCCTTCGCCTTTGCGATCCCAATCAGCGTCGGATAAAACTGCACGAACGTCGTATCCACGGCCCCATGCTGCTGGTGGCACGAATAGCAGTCGGCCGTCTTCGGAATCAGCGTACCCCGCTCGCCATCGAGATCGTAAAATGCCCAGCCGCCACGGGACTCGTCTTTTACGTGAACGTCGGCCCCCATAACATCGGCGCTCTGGAAATGCCCTGCCTTGTTGATCGATCCAGCGCTCTCCGCCATACGAGCCTCGAGCACAAAGATGGTCTTGTCGGGCCACTTGCCGGTCTGCTGGAACACCTTCCACGCCTCCGGATTCACAAACACATTGTCGAACATCGAGTGGCCCGGAGCTTTCGCCGCCATTGAGTAGCTCATGTCCAGCCCACTGGAAAGATAGATCCATTCCCGGTAGTTCTTCGGAGTGATCAGCTTGCCGCTGGCATCGTACGCGGGCAGGTTTGCAGACGCGCCCTGGTCCGGCGGCGGAATCACATTCCGGAAGAGCAACGCAACGAAAAGAAAAACGCTCACGCCCATGAAGCCTCCCATTGAACCCGGGGTAAACCACTGGATAGAAAGTGGTCTGAATGTACAGGGTTCAGCCCGAACGGTACGTCCGCAAAATGAGCCGCTGCTTTAGCCACTGAGGGAACCAGCCGATCACCGGGAGATTTCTGCCCCTCTGGCGCATTCTACGAATACTTCTGGATGAAAGTTCTCGTCTGCCGGCACAATCCGTCTCTGCACGCAATCCATCCACCGCCCCTCCCCGCATCCCACTATCAGACGACGAAAAGATGCCCCCTCGCTCGATGTTGCCCATCCGCCTCAAACCTCGCGGCAGCACCGGGTCCCCAATGGATCCACAACCCCGAAGTCCCGACGAGGAGTCTTATGTATCACCACGTGAAGCAGTTGATGTACAACGTCCGGGTCGGTGAGCCCGACGTCCGCTTCGGCCGCGCTCTTATGGAGCAGTTCGGCGGAGCCAACGGCGAACTGGCCGCAGCCATGCAGTACACCATCCAGGGATGGTCCTGTGACGACGCCGAGCGCAGAGACCTCCTGCTCGACATCGGCACCGAAGAGATCAGTCACCTCGAGATCGTGGGAGCCCTCATCCGCATGCATCTCCAGCCCATGAAGAAAGCCATGGAAGAAGCCGAACAGGATCCCCTTGTTGCCGTGACCGGGGGCGGCGGCCTCAACCTCTTCAACTCCATGGGAAATCCCTGGACCGCCGACTACCTCAAGATCGCCGGCACCCTCGAAGTCGATCTGCGCAACAACATCGCCGCCGAAGCCCGGGCCAAGATCACCTACGAGCGCCTCATGCACCTGACCGACGACCAGGGCACGAAAGACGCTCTCCAGTTCCTCATGACCCGTGAAATCACTCACATGAAAGCCTTCTCCGCTGCCCTCGACACCCTCGGCGTCGCGCCCTTTTCGATCGGCAAGCTGCCCCCCACCCCGGGTTTGGTCGACGAGTACTACAACGACTCGACCGGCGACGGCACCGGCGACAGTGCTCCGCAGTGGCTCGAGAAAAACGGCTTGCATGTCGTGAAGTCTCCGTTCTCCTTCCAGGGAGGCGGTTCCGGCCTGGACGTCGACGGGGAACGCAGCGGGGACAGCGGACGCTCCGGACCGAGCGTCCCCACACCGGCGGTGGCCAAGGAACCGACGCACGGAAGCACCAGCACTGCGACCGGCTCTACGGCCGGCTCGGCCAGCCACAAAACCAAAAAGACCGCCTGATCCGGCCACAAACCAGGGTGGCCCACGTCCCGCCTTTGGGACGTGGGCTCTCTCCCGGGTGCCCCTGGATGACAAACGTCGGCTAATCCTCAATATTTAATTCTTATTTAA
>JAFAMZ010000287.1 GCA_019232935.1 Silvibacterium sp. | reverse complement strand
TTTTATTGCTCATTGTCTATATAGACAGTTAGCTATATACGATACAGGCGGTTTCTGTCAACCATAATTTGTTCCATTTCGGGAACACGGCCTCGGGGCGATACCGAACGGCAAATCGCCCCCTGTATACTCAGCCCGAATAGGATTCGCTCGAATGCGACAGTTGCAACCCGTTGTCTGGTCGAAGGGTGTTTTTTTATCTCCGCAGCACCTGCAGGCGCAGGACCGCTTTTTCGAGGAAAGCCTGCGCTTTCTCGCCGATGCGCTGGCCTTCCGCAACTGGGGCTTTTCGTCGCTGCAAATCGATGGAACTGCGTTGAGCGAAGGTCAGCTCAGTGTGAGCCAGGCTTCAGGCGTCTTTCCGGATGGACTGATGCTTGATATGCCCGCGTCCGACGCCCCCCCTCGCTCGCGGACACTGGAGGAGTGCTTCCCCGCCGGAGCTAACCGCTGCGCCTTCTTCCTTGCAATCCCACAGGACCGACCGGGAGGAATCAATATTGGACTGCAGCGCACTGGGATCAACACGCGCTTCTACTCAGAGCTGCAGATGCTGCGCGACGAGAACAGCACGGGCATCGAAAAACCTGTTTCGCTGGCGCGCAAGAATCTGCAGATTCTTGCGGAGGGTGAAAATCTGGAAGGCTCGGTGCTGCTGCCACTGGCCGAAATCGAACGCACTGAAGCCGGCGGCTATCGGCTGGACACAAAATACGTGCCCCCGATGCTGAACCTGAAGGGCAATGATCTGCTCACCGGCATTCTGCGCGGCCTCATTGAAACCCTCGTCGGCAGAAGCGGCCAGCTTGCGGGCACGCGCCGCCAGCGCAATCAGTCGCTCGCGGATTTCAGCGCATCGGACGTGGCCAACTTCTGGCTGCTCTACACCATCAACTCTCACTTGCCAGTCCTGCGGCACATGCTGCAGAGCAGCCGCGTGCATCCTGAGGCACTGTATCTGGAAATGCTTAGGCTCGCCGGCGCGCTGACTACGTTTTCGCCGAAGATTGAGCCTCGCGATCTGCCCGAGTACGAACACGAAAAACTTGGGCCATGTTTCCTTGCTCTGGATGCCATCATTGCCGAACTGCTCGAGACGGTAGTGCCCAGTAACTTCGTCGCGTTGCCGCTCAAGCCTTTGCGCGAAAACATCTATGCGACGACGATTGACAAGGACAAATACTTCGAGAATTCGCGTTTCTACCTGGCCATCTCGTCCGATCTGCGCGAAGCCGATCTGATCGCGAAGACTCCCGTGCTGGCGAAGGCCTGCTCGGCCACGCATATCGAGCAACTGATCCGGCAGGCGCTACCGGGGCTCAAGATGCTGCACGTTCCCGTGCCGCCGCGGGCGATTCCGGTGAAGCTGCGCTACCAGTATTTCAGCCTCGAGCGGTCCGGGCCGGTTTGGGAAGCCATCCAGCGCTCGCGGAATTTCGGGGTGTATGCGCCGGGAGAAATCCCCAATCCGGAGATGGAGCTGATCATCCTGTTTGCCAATGCGGAGTAGGCTGGTGCCTCCCGCGTCCGGAATTCGGACGGACAACTCGATTAATGGTGCCTCAGCACGAAGATCAGAATCACGATAATCACCAGCAGCACGAAGATATTGAGCACCAGAATCAGTGGCAGATATTGCTGTAGCTTGCTGGGCGCCGGAGGAGGCGGTGCGGACGCCGGCGGTGCGGGAGGAAACGGGAACGCTGAGGGCTGATATTGCGGCATTCCTGCCAGAGGCGCTGAACTGGGAGCATGAGCTGCCGGCATCTGCGGCGTCTGCATTTGGGGTATCTGGGGCGATGCGGGAAATTGCGGAGCTGAAGGAAACTGGATCGGCGCCGGTGGTGCAGGCCTGGCGGCAAGAGGCTGTTGCGGAAGAAGGACAGGAGGACCCGGCTCTTTTTGCTGATTCTGAAGGTCACGAAGCTGCGAACCGGAGATGACACGCGTGAACTCTCCGGGTGCGCCCGAGATGGGCGGCGCTGGAGAGAAGGGCGCAGGGGCGGGAATCGATGGAGTTGGCGGCATCGGAACCGGCTGAGCTGCAGGCCGGGCCGCAGGATCTGCCGAAAGCGTCTGCAGAAGCTGCGTGAAGCCTCCCACACCGGGGCCGGAAGTAGCGGGTAGCGGTGGTGGCGGAGGCATAGACGGTTCGGGAGATTTCGCGGGCGTCTCCTCCTTGGTCAGAGCCTGAAATAGCTGGGTAAAGCCACCCTGCGCAAGAGGTGCGGGCTCCGGTGGGCGCGCTGCGGGGGACTGAAAGGAAAAAGTGCTCGAAGAGAGCGGAGAGGGCGGCTCGGGCCGGAGCGATCTCAGAGGATCCTCGGCGGGAGTGCTTTCCAGCGGCTTGGCGGCAAACATCTGCGTGAAGGTTCCGGGTTCCGAGGATGGCTGCGGCGTCGAAGGCGGCACCGGTGAGGATGACGGCACGGATTCGCCCGCGGACGTAAGCGACTGGAACATCCTGGTAAAGTCGCCCTGAGCGTTTTGCTGGGGCCCGGCGGGACCGCTCGAATCAGGCTTGGCCGGTTCTTTCGAGACGGGAACAGGCGGAGAATACATGGGTACGGTCGCAGTCGGCTCCGCTTCGACAAAAGCGGCCTGCCCGGTGACAGGACTGAACAATTGAGTAAACGCGCCGGGAGCTGCGGCCGGAGAGGCAAGCGGCAGCGGCGGACCAGCCTGGGTCTCAGGCTTCGGTTCCGAAGCGCGGAGTGTCTGCAACAGCTGTGTGAACTCGCCTGCTTTGCGAGGAGAAGAAGGTGGTGGCGAAAAGGAGGTTTTCTCCACGACGACCTGAGTAAACACGCTCGAAAGATCGGTGGGCCGGTTGGGAGTCGAACCCGGAACCAGATCTCCCGGGTCTGGTTTTGCCGGATTTTGAAGCGCCTGAAAGACATCAGTGAATCCGCCGGAACTGCTCGCGGGAGATGGCGGCTCGGGCGGAGTGGGTGCGTTTACGGGTGTCCATGGGGTCTCAGCAGGTGCTGCCGCCCGGCTCTGGTCGGCGAGCAGCGACTTCAGGACGTCGTCTTCCGGCGCCGCCGGCTCCGCCGGGACGGTTCCGAAGATCGCGGTTGCAGATTCAACCTTGCGGTGCGGATCGGGATCATCGACGGGAGACTTGGACGAGTCCATAACAGGGCCACCATGGTTTCCGAATTGTTGCAGGGTTCTGGAGACCCAGACTACATCGCATTTACTTGACAGTAAAGAGGCGGCAACCTACGATGCACACACGACTTGGCCGCAGCAAAATCAGGCATTAACGTTGAGGAAACGCTCCGATCGGCCCTCGCCGTGGCACCTGTGCGCGAGCCGCTGAATCGCCGGATTCACCGCATGGTTCCGTCACTATGAAATTCCTGTCTCGGGTGGTGTGGTCGGAGGGGATGTACTTGGGCCCTCATCATTTTCAGACCCAGAGCCGCTATTTCGAAGATTCGATCGCATTTCTGGCATCCAGCCTGTGGCATGAGCCATGGGGCCTGCTGCATGCGGAACTCGACCAGAAAGCCATCCGCAACGGGAGCGCCGTTCTGCTGCATGCGTCGGGAATCTTTCCGGACGGCCTCCCCTTTGAGCTGCCCAATTCCGACTCGCCTCCGCCGCCACGCAATCTGCTCGAGGTGTTTCCGACGACCGATTCGGTACTGCCGCTCTACCTGGCTGTTCCCGGCCGCCGCGACAATGGCCTCGACTGCAACCTGGAGAACCCTGCGAATGGCACTCGCTTTTCCCCCATTCACCGTACGCTCCGGGATGAAACGAATGGAATCGATGAGCGCGAGGTCGACCTCGGCAAGAAGAACATCCACCTGGCGACCGAAGCCGAGCTTACGCCCGATATGTTTTCGATCCCCATAGCTCAGGTACTGCGTGATGGCCGCGGCCACCTGATCTATGACGAGGATTTCATCCCCACCTGCCTGCGCCTGAGCGCCAGCGAGCCGCTGATGCTGCTGGTCAAGCGCCTGCTCGAAACCATCGGCGAAAAGAGCAACACGATTTCGCGCAGCGCGCGTCGCCAGGGCCGCTTCGAAGCCGGCTCCTCGGCTCTCGACGTGGCGAATTATTGGTTTCTCCATGCCCTGCACAGCGCGATTTCGCCTCTGCAGCACCTGAGCACAACGCGCCATGCGCACCCCGAAGATGTCTTTGTCGAACTCTCCAGACTGGCAGGAACGCTCTGCACCTTTGCGGTCGATTCCGACCCGCGGCAACTCCCATCTTATGAGCACCGCTCTCCGGGGCCGGCCTTCCGCGTGCTCGACGCGCATATTCGCAGGCATCTCGAAATCGTGGTCCCGTCGAACACGGTGACCCTGGAATTCCATCCGGCGGAGCCATACATTCACACCGCCGATGTAATTGACGAGCGCTGTCTGCGGCGGGCCCGGTGGGTCTTCGGAGTGCGCTCGGCGCTCGGAGAGTCGGAGTTGCTGAGCCTGGTGCCCAGGCTCATCAAAGTATGCTCGGCGCGCTTTGTGCCCGAACTGGTGAAACGCGCACTGCCCGGAATGACACTAAGACATTTACAGGTGCCGCCGACGGCTATCCGCGCCGAGGCCGATATGCAATACTTCGCCATCGAGACAGCCGGGCCCTGCTGGGAGCACATTCTGCAAACCCGCAAGGTCGGCGTCTACGTCCCGGGCGAGATTTCGAAGCCGGAGTTCGACCTCACCATCATCGTGGAGACATCGTGATGAGCACTGCGCGCGTCAACAGCCTCGCATATTGTTTCCAGGAAGTGATGACCGCCATTCTTCGGGTCCGCTTCCAGCGTCAACAGGTGACGGACTCGGCCAGTTTCCGCGCCCAGATGAAGCGCTCGCTACAGGCGGCGATGCAGGAAGCGCGTTCGCTCGGCTACTCCAGCGAATCGGTGCAGATGGCGGTCTTCGCCGTAGTCGCCTTCATGGACGAGAGCGTTCTGAACCTGCGCAGTCCGGCGTTTGCCGACTGGGCGCGGCAGTCGCTGCAGGAAGAGCTGTTCGGCGACCACAACGCCGGCGAGACTTATTTCCGCAAGATGCAGGCGCTGCTCGCGCAGCAGGACTCTCCAGAAACAGCCGACGCGCTGGAGGTCTACTGTCTCTGCCTGCAGTCCGGCTACCGCGGCCGGTATGCGCTGGGCGACTCCGGCGAACTGCACCAGATGCTGCGCCAGGCGCGGGACAAGATTCACCGCATCCGGGGCGCAGCGTATCTGGTACCGCTGGCGGCCGCTCCCGAAGTGCGCCCCACGCGAGCCACCGATCGATGGAGCCGCGCGCTGCTGATCACGGCATGCGTATTAGCCGGACTGACGGTGATCGCTTTCGGGGGCTTCGAGCTTGCCCTCGGTTCCGGGGTATCCGACATACAAAACGCCAGCATGAATGCAAGATAGGAGCCCGTCGTGGTCCCGATCCTGATTTCCATCCTGATCTTCCTCTTTTCGATTGTGCTCGCCTGGCTGGCACGGCCCCTCCTTCATATCGAAGGCATTTCCCTTCTTATCCTGCGCATTCTTCTTGTGGTTCTCGGAGCCGCTGCGGCAACCATTATTCTGGTGCTTCATTTCCGCGAAAAGCGGCGCGATGCGGGCACCCGAAAACTCGCCGGCGGCGCGGAAATGGACACGCTGCTGCGAGATTCCGAGAAGCGGCTGGCGACAGCGCAGCGGAGCGGTGCGAAGTCGCTCGATTCCCTTCCCCTGCTGTATCTCCTTGGCGAAGCTAACTCTGCGAAGACGACGGCGGTTCTCAAGTCCGGACTCGATCCTGAACTGCTGGCAGGTCAGGTCTACCGCGATCAGGACGTAGTGCCGACCCCGATTGTGAACCTCTGGTACACACAGCAGGCAGTCATTATCGAGGCGGGCGACGCTGTTCGCAAAACTTCGGCGCTGTGGCAAAAGCTGATCCGCAAAACGCGCCCAAAGGCATATCGATCCGCCATGGGTACACAGGCGCCGGTCCGCGCAGCGGTAGTCTGCATCAGCTGCGAGCAGTTTCTCGGCGCAACAGCAACCGAGACAGCACTCGCCTCCGCCCGCGCGACCAACCAAATGTTGCGCGACCTCGCCCAGCAGCTTGGGACGGACGTGCCGGTCTATGTCGTTTTCACCAAACTCGACCGGCTGCCGAATTTTTCTGAGTACGTTCGCAATCTGACAACTGAAGAAGCATTCCAGCCTCTGGGCATGGCCTTTGCGCACAACGAAGCTTCGAGCGGCCTGTATGCGGAAAAAGCCACAGCCGAAGTGACAAATTCTCTTGACACCCTGATCTTCTCGCTCGGCGAATACCGGCTTGAGGTGCTCTCGCGAGAGACCGACCAGCGCAATGTCGATCCTGTGTACGAGTTCCCGCGCGAGATGAAGAAGCTGCGGAACAATCTGGCGTCGTACCTTGTTGAACTTGCCCGCCCGAGCCATCTCAACGCAAATCCATACCTGCGCGGCTTCTACTTCACCGGGGTGCGGGCGCACATGGTCGAGCAGATGGTCAGCACACCGGCACAGTCACCCAAAGCGGCTCCCGTCGAGGCCGGAGCCACACGGATGTTCAGCGTCGAGCAGATGCAAGCCGTGGCAGCCCCTGCTGCTCCCCAGGTGGTAACCCAGAAAGTCGCGCAGTGGTGCTTTCTGCCGAAACTCTTTCCTGCAGTCGTTCTCGGAGATCGCAGCGCGCTGGCCAGCACCAGCCACAGCGGCAGGATCCACGTCTTTCGGCGCGTCGTCTTTGGGACTATCGCGCTGCTGCTGTTCTTCTATCTGATCTGCCTGACTATTTCTTATGGGAATAACTCCAGGCTGGAGCACGAGATCGCCTCCGCCGCGGCCGCGCTGCCCACGACCGCCGTCCCGCCAACGATGCTCGCTTCGACGAAAGATCTCGGCTCCCTGAACCAGGTCCGCACCACGCTGATGCAGCTTGAGACCTACAAGCAAAATGGCCCGCCAGTGATGTACCGCTGGGGACTCTACCACGGCGACCAGATGCTCGATGCCGCGAAGCGCATCTACTTTGATAGGTTCCAGAAACTGCTGCTTGCGAATACGCAGGCCAACCTCGTCACGGCACTCAATGCGCTTCCTGCGTCGGCCCAGCCGGATTCCGACTATAGCGGCGGCTACAATCCGCTCAAGGCTTACCTGATTACGACGACGAACGCCGATAAGAGCACGCAAGAGTTTCTCACGCCGGTCCTGATGCAATACTGGCTGAACGGCCGCACGCCGGACACAGGCGAACAAAAGCAACTGGCGCAGTCACAATTCGACTTCTACGCCAACGAGCTGCGCGCAGGCAATCCGTATTCCATCGCGCCGGCTACGCCAACGATCACACATGCGCGAAACTACCTTGCCAGTTTTGGCGGAATCGCGCGCATTTACCAGCAGATGATCAATGCCGCGAACAAGGCGGCTCCTTCGATCGACTTCAACCGGCTCTATCCGGGATCGTCGGCGGTCGTCATCGAGACCCACGTCGTGCAGGGAGCCTTTACCAAGGGCGGGTTT
>JAFAMZ010000255.1 GCA_019232935.1 Silvibacterium sp. | reverse complement strand
CAAAAACCATCGGCAAGAACCTTGAGAGCCTCCGAGTCATGGCGCTGGCACTTCTCATCGGCGGAATCGTGATGTGGATCGTAGACGCCTGGAGTTCGCGCTCCGATCCCGCCACCACCGAAGTCGAACAGATGTCGCTCGGCCAGGCTGTCTGGATCGGCTTCTGCCAGATCTTCTCGGGAGTCTTTCCCGGCACCTCCCGTTCCATGTCCACCATCGCCGGCGGACAAATGGTCGGTCTTAGCCGGCCCGCGGCCCTCGAGTTCAGCTTTCTCGTTTCGATCCCCACTATGATTGCCGCCACCGGCTACGCCACCCTCAAAACGGTCCACCCCTCGCACAAAGATCCCACCGAAGCTCTTACCCCCCTTGTCATGACCACCCACGGCTGGGTTGTTCTCGCTATCGGCCTCATAGTGTCGTTCATCGTGGCCCTCGGAGTAGTCGAATGGTTCCTGCAATGGGTGCGCAAGCACGGATTCACCGCCTTTGCCATCTATCGCATTCTCCTCGCTATCGCTTTGCTGACTTTTGGATCGCATCTGGCTGGAGCTTCACAGGTTGTTACCTCGATTCCCCCGTTGGATTTTCACCGAATCTTCGCCCTGCTTCTGGGATAATGGGTTTGCTCTGGGGTTCTGGTCTGTGACCGCCGTCTCGTACGGCGCGCACGGCTTTGTGTCCTGATGAAACCCCTCAAGTTGGTCACCACTCCGACCCGTCACCGCCGCCTGAACGAAATGATCGGGTTGCTGATGCTCGTCGCCGCGACCCTCCTGCTCCTCGCCCTCGTCTCATACCGCCCCGCCGATCCCTCCCTCAACACCGTCGGAGGATACGCCGCAGGCCGTCCTGCACATAATTGGATTGGCCTGATCGGAGCGTGGAGCAGCGACCTCCTCCTCCAACTCGAGGGCACCACCGCATTTTGCTTCCCGCTTCTCATCGGGGCTCTTGGCTGGGCCTGGCTGCGCTCTCACCCGGCCGGGTCCCCCGGAGCCAAACTGCTCGGCATCGTCCTCTGCATGACCTTCGCACCTGCCCTCGCCGGCCTGCTCCCCGGCCATCTGCGTTTCATGTATGGGGTCCCAATCGAGGGTCTCATCGGTCGCCTCGCCTCTGACGCGCTTGTCCATTGGCTGAATTACCCCGGCGCCTGCGTCGTCGCCGCCACCATGGTGGCAATCGCTATCTATCTGTCGACCACCTTCAGCTTCAACACCGCCCGCGAATGGGTGGCCCTGCGCTTCGCCTTCATCTATGCCTGGCGCGATCGCTGGATCGGCTGGCGCGCCGCCCGCGCCCGCAGGAAGGAACTTAAGGCCGAAGCCCGCCTAGAGAGGCTCCGCGCCAAAGAGCTGGCCGCTGCCCGCAAGGCTGCCGGTAAACTCGAGAAGCGGCAGCGTGGCGCCCGCTCTCCCGAAGTTGCGTCCGCTGAAGACGACTTTTCTCCCGCCCATCGTCAGCGGAGCTTCGCCGAGATGTACTCCGATGCTCCTGCCGGCCAGCCTCTCTGGGACCAGATGCCGCGTTCAACTGTTCCCGACGCCGTACACGAGCCGGAACCCCAAGCAGTCGAGCCGCCCGCAACTGTCCTGAAACCGCAGCTCGTGCCCCGCCGCGAAGCCGCGCCCAAACCCGCACCAGCTGAACCCGCTCCCGCTCAGAACATAGCCATCCGCGAGCGTGCCGACGCGGACCTGCACACCACCACCGTCGCTCCTAAATCCGTCAGCGGATTCAAGCTTCCCTCCAGCACGCTCCTGCACCGCAGCGAAGACGCCCAAATTGTCCGCGAAGACACCCTGCGCGCCGAGGCCCAGATCCTCGTTGAAAAATGCGCCGAGTTCGACGTTCTCGGACAGGTAGTCCAAATCAATCCGGGCCCGGTCGTCACCACCTTCGAGTTCCGCCCCGATGCCGGCATCAAGTACAGCCGCGTTACCGGTCTCGCCGAGGACCTCTGTCTCGCCATGCGCGCTGAAAGCATCCTCATCGAGCGCATGGCTGGCAAGAGCACCGTCGGCATCCAGGTGCCCAACCACGAGCGCGAAACCATCTGGCTGCGCGACGTCATCGAGTCGGAGAACTTTCGCAACGCCAAGAGCAAGCTCACGCTCGCCATGGGCAAGGACATCAACGGGCGCATCGTCGCCGCCGACCTCACTACGATGCCCCACGTCCTGATTGCCGGCTCAACCGGCAGCGGCAAATCCGTCGCGATCAACGCCATGATCATGTCCGTGCTCTACAAGGCGACGCCCGCCCAGGTGCGCCTCATCCTGGTCGACCCCAAGCGCGTCGAGCTCGGCATGTACGAAGGCGTCCCACACCTCTTCACGCCCATCATCACCGAGCCCAAACTCGCGGCTAACGCGCTTCGCAACGCAGTCCGCGAAATGGAGCGCCGCCTCAAGCTGTTGGCCTCGCGAAGCGTCCGCAATATCGATCAGTACAACAAACTCTTTGAAACCGGCACGCCCAGCCTCTTCGACGACTCGCCCGACGAAGAGCCGCTGCCCTACATCATGATCATCATCGACGAGCTTGCCGACCTAATGATGCTCGACAAGGCTAACGTCGAGGAAGCCATCACTCGCCTCGCGCAGATGGCGCGCGCTGTCGGCATCCACCTCGTTCTGGCCACGCAGCGCCCCTCCGTCGACGTCATCACCGGACTCATCAAGGCCAACGTCCCCACGCGCATGTCTTTCCGCCTGGCCACCAAAGTGGATTCCCGCACCATCCTCGACTCCAACGGCGCAGAAGCTCTTCTCGGACGCGGTGACATGCTCTTCCTCCCACCCGGAACCTCGCGCCTCCAGCGCGTCCACGCACCCTTCGTCACCGAAAAAGAAATCGAGGCAGTTACGAATTTCTGGAAGGGCCAGGGCGAAGCCGAATACGCCCAGGGCTTTCTTGAAACCCCCAAGGAATCCGGCGGCCGCGAGTCCGATATCCCCGAAGAGGGTGGCGGGGACGAGAACGACGAGCTCTTTCAGGACGCCGTTCGCCTCGTGCTCGAGTTCGGCAAGGCCTCCACTTCACTGCTGCAACGACGGCTGCGAATCGGTTATGGCCGTGCAGCACACCTCATCGACCTTATGGAGCGCGACGGCATAGTCGGCCCTGCCGAAGGCACCAAGCCGCGCGAGATCCTCAAGCCGCCCGACTGGCTCAACGAAATGGAAACCTCACTACGCTAAAGACCGAAGCCTATCCCGTTGTAATTTACTCTCGGGCACGATAAATGTAGTGTGGGGTCTCGGCGCAGTCGTAAGCGCACTTGTCTGCGCCCCGATCCGGATCCATGCCAGCATACAAATGTCTCCCTCGGCAAATCCCCCGGCCCCCGGTCGTACATTAATGGTCATCGACGATGACGAGATCAGCCTCTCGCTCATTTCTCTTATTCTCAACTCCGAAGGATATGAGGTCATCCCGGCCTCCGGCGGCGCAGCTGCTATAGACACTCTTGCCTCTCTTTCTCCCCGCTCCCACCCCGACGCTGTGATTGCCGACCTCCAGATGCCCGGCCTCTGCGGCCCCGCGCTCGCCGCCGAGCTGCGCCGCGCCTCTCCGAAGGCTAAACTGCTCGCAATGAGCGCCACTCCAGGTCCAGCAGACGGCTACGAGGCCTTCCTCGAAAAACCCCTGGATCTCGCCGCTCTCCATGCCGTCCTCAACGGACGCGGAACCGCTTCTGAACAACCCCCCGCAAACGAGGATGAGCCGGCACTAGACGTGGCTGTCTACGAAAAGATGGCTCGCATGATGTCCCCCGCTGCACTCCGCGAAGTCTACGAGGCCTGCCTAGGTGATGCCCACAGGCGGGTACAGGAAATGCGTGTCGCTGCGGAAGCAGACGATCTGGCTTCGATCCCCGGTATTGCCCATAGCCTCAAGGGGAGCACCGGCATGATCGGCGCCCGCAAAATAGCCTTGGCCGCCGCCGAGCTTGAACTGGGCATCTACAACCGAAAGCAGGTTTTGGCGCTTATCGGCAATTTATTGTCGTGCTGTGACGAATTACATCGTATCCTGATGGCGAAGCTACCATGACCACTTCAATGAAGATTGCCAAGGTTCCGCCCCCGAGGAGCAAGCCGCAGAGTGCCGCGGTTATCCGCATCCTGCTCGCCGACGATCATCCGGTTGTTCGCATCGGCGTGCGTAACATGCTGCAGGCCGATGAGGCTTTCACCGTGGTCGGCGAGGCCGGGGACGGCGACGAGGCCATCACTCAGACTCTCGAACTGCTCCCCGATATCCTTCTGCTCGACCTGTCCATGCCGCGTCTTCCCGGCCTCGAGGCCATGCGCGCCATCATGAGCGGCTCGCCTACCGTCAAGATCATCCTCCTGACCTCGACGATCACCACCCAGCAGATCATTGAGGCCTTGCAGATTGGCGCCCGCGGCATCGTCCTCAAGGACGCCCTTACTGACCACCTCACCAGCGCCATCCGCACCGTCTATTCCGGCGACTATTGGATCGGCGGCCGACGTGTAGTCAATCTCGTCGGGGCTCTGCACGACCTCATGAAACAGGCAGCACCGCCCGAACGCAAAACCTTTGGACTCACACCCCGCGAGCTCCAGGTCGTCGGATGCATCGTCGAGGGCTGCAGCAACCGTGATATCGCAAAGCAGTTCGGCCTGAGCGAAGAGACGGTAAAGCGTCACCTCTCGAATACCTTCGACAAGACTGGGGTCTCCACTCGGCTTGAGCTGGCTATGTTTGCCATAGCCCACAATTTGGTTGCTCCGCAGAACTAATTTTCTCCCCTTCAGAATCGCGTTCACGGTCCTTTGCAGACAGTGAATCGCGCTGGATTCCCCATCTAACTCCTTTGGCAGCCGAGCCGCCAGCCTGCCGCTTGCGGTCAGACGGCTGCCGTTCCCCACAGATCCACCGGGAAGGAAAGGAGTCGGAGAAATGAAGCAACTCGGGTTAGCAATCATCCTCTCCTGTGCGGTTTGCGGCGTGGCATCCGCTCAGGAGCCAAATCCCACGACCACTCAGCAGTGGCCGCAAGACCGGCAGGGCCAGGACCAGAGGCAGCAGCCGCAGGCCGAATGGCAGAACGGCATCCCCGTTTACAAGATCACCGTGGTCGGCAGAGACATTCCCGCCATCAACTACTTCCACCGCAGCGGGTCCACAAAGATCGGCTTCGAGGGCACCAGCCTGCTCGCTCAGGGCAGGGGCTCCGCTACCGTCGAGAGTCGCCGCGGGCGAATGGTCATCGATGCGAAATTCGAGCAACTCGTTCCCGCCAACAGCTTCGGCGTCGAATATCTCACCTATGTTCTCTGGGCCATCACACCGGAGGGTCGCCCCGTCAACCTTGGCGAAGTGTTGCCCGCGGGCTCCAAGAGTGAGATCACTGTCACTACCGATCTGCAGACCTTCGGCCTGATAGTTACGGCCGAGCCTTACTACGCCGTTACCATGCCCAGCGACGTTGTTATCCTTCAAAACGTTCCTTTGCGCGACAAGACGCAGGGCATTCTCGAAACCGTCAATGCGCACTATTCGCTCCTGCCGCGCGGAGCCTACTCGGAGACCGCCGGTCGACACACCGTGTTGAACCCCATCACTCGCAACGATAAGTCTCCTCTTGAGCTCTACGAGGCTATCAACGCAGTTCAGATTGCCGAGGCCGCCGGAGCAGGCAAGTATGCCTCCGACACCCTCGCCACAGCACGGCAGGACCTTCGCAACGCCCAGGACATGGACGACCATAAGAGCGAGCGCAAAGAAGAGATCACTTACGCCCGCGAAGCCGTTCAGGCTGCCGAAGACGCTCGCATCATGACCATCCGCAAAATGAAGGCCGAGGATGAGGAGCGTCAGCGTCAAGCTGCCCAGCAGTCGCAACAAGCCGCGCAGCAGGCCGCCCTGGACGCCCAGCAGGCAGCCGCACAGCGCGCCGAAGCCGAAGCCCGTGCCGCTCACGCTCAGGCCGAGGCCGAGAAAGCCCGTGCCGATCAGGCCGCAGCGCAGCAGCAGGCCCAGCAGGCCGTCAGTCAGACTGAGCAGATGCGCGAACGTCTGAAGGACCAGCTGAATCAGGTCCTCGCCACCCGCGAAACTGCGCGGGGGCTCATCGTCAACATGTCCGACGTACTCTTCGATTTCAACCAGTACACTCTTAAGCCGGGCGCACGCGAGAAGCTGGCCAAAGTTTCGGGTATCCTGCTGGCTTATCCCGGACTTCAGCTTCAGGTCGAGGGCTACACCGATAACATCGGTTCCGATGAGTACAATCAGAAACTCTCTGAAGAACGCGCCGATGCCGTCCGCGACTACCTAGTCTCGCAGGGCGTTGCCCAGTCCAGCATTTCCGCCGCTGGATACGGGAAGGCCGACCCCGTCTCCGATAACTCAACTGCTTCCGGACGCGCCGAGAACCGACGCGTACAGCTTGTCGTTTCCGGAAACTCGATCGGCGTTCAGGAAAGCGCGCCCTCATCCGGCGGCCAATCTTTGAACAACACTCAGTCGCCACCATCTTCTCAACCCTACGCGACGGGAACATCCAATGTCCCGCAGCAGTAGAAGCAAACTCTAGCCATCGGGCCGCGCTGCATCAGCGCGGCCTTTTATTTTTGTGAGACCTGCTGCATCATCCAGGAAAGGCAAGGAGCCAAAGAATGCAGATCGCATTTCTCGGCCTCGGCAAGATGGGCAGCGCAATCGCACGCCATCTCCTTAGCGCCGGCCACAAAGTCACCGTCTGGAACCGCACCGCTGTTCGCGCCACGCCGCTGAAAGCGCACGGCGCATCACTGGCCGGATCGCCGGCGGATGCAGTCGCTCACGCAGACGTAGTCTTCACTATGGTTATGGATGACGCCGCGCTCGAATCTGTCATTCTCGAGTCCGGCGCGATCACTGCAATGCAGCCGGACAGCATTCACGTCTCGCTCAGCACCATCAGCGTGGCGTTCTCCAATCGCCTCACCGATGCCCATCGCGCCGCCGGCACTTACTTCGCTGCGGCCCCGGTCTTTGGGCGCCCCAACGTAGCCGAAGAGGGCCGTCTGTGGACGGTCACCGCAGGCGACCCGCAAGTCATAGATAAAATCCTACCGCTTCTCGATTCCTTCAGCCGAGGGGTCACCGTGGTTTCGGATAGACCCTCCGCCGCTCACGCCCTCAAGCTCGGCGGAAATTTCCTGATCACCGCGATGATCGCCTCTGTCTCCGAGAGTCTCGTTTTTGCCGAGGCCCTCGGCATCGAGCCCTCGCTGTTTTTTGAGACCGTAAACAGCGCGCTCTTCCGGTCTCCGTTCTACGAGGCCTACGGCAAAATCATGCTGCATCCACCCGAACATGCCGGAGGCACCATCGCCCTCGGCGAAAAAGATATACGCCTTTTTCGCGAAGCCGCATCCGCTGCCGGCGTAAAGACCGAACTTGCCGGGATCTTCGAAGCTAACCTTCAGAGGGCCATCGAGGCCGCTATGAGGGACCAGGATTGGGCCGGTGGATACTACCGTTTCGTGAGAGCTATGAGCCGATCTGCGCCTGACATACCATTAGATTTATGACCAGACTGAGCGGCTCTGTTGTTTTTATTACCGGCGCAAGCTCCGGCATCGGCAAGTCATGCGCCTTCGCTTTCGCTCGAGAAGGAGCGCGGCTGCTGCTGGCGGCGCGCAGGCTCTCTGTTCTCGACGAGATGAAGCCGGACCTGCTCAAGGCCGGAGCCTCCGCTGTGTGCAACTTCGCCCTTGACGTGCGCGATCGCGCCGCCGTCGAAAGCGCCATCGCCGCATTACCTCCGGAGTGGAAGGCCATCGAGGTCCTCGTCAACAACGCCGGTCTCAGCCGCGGTCTCGAAAAGCTCTACCAGGGCAATCCCGATGACTGGAACGAAATGATCGACACCAA
>JAFAMZ010000242.1 GCA_019232935.1 Silvibacterium sp. | reverse complement strand
ATGAGCTATAAAAAGGTCGGCGTTTGACGCAAGTCGGGTAAGTCCATCGCCATCGCCGTTTGTATCTCCGCTGAAGACGATGCTCTTACCCCCAATCTCTACCCGCCACGCCAGAGCAGGGAAGGCCCCATGGATAACGCGCACCGCAGAGATGACCATCTCGGCATTGTGAAACACGGGAGTAGGTTTTGATCCGGCGTCCACATTATGCGGCTCGAGTTTGTAACTACCGCTGTTGCCTGAATCGATGAACTCGCTAAGATAGCGCCATGCGCCGTGCGGGCCGCTGAACAGGTCATCTACGAACTCCGTGGTCGACGGCATGTACTCGTTTCCCGGAGGGCCGTAGACCGGCAGAGCCCGGCTTCGGTCTTCAAACCAGGAGGAAAAAATCAGGGCGGGGAAGTCGCTCGAGTGATCGATATGAAAATGGCTGAAGAGAAAGACATCTGGTTGCGACATCTGCGCTCCGCTTTCTCCAAAACGAAGGGCGCTGCCGCCGCCAGCGTCCAGAATCACGCGTGCCCGGCCATCCTTCCAGACCAGATAGCTTGTCGAGGCGCGCTTGTCCTGCATTTCCGGCCCGCCCGAGCCCAGAACCTGCACGGCTACTCCGCGGGAGCCGCAGGCTTGTGCCATCGCCCCTGAGAATCCGGTCAGCGACCAAAGAACGAAGATCGCCGCAACTATTATTGGCAGACTCAGCGAACTCACCGGCTATCCTCCGTTTAACTATGTGCCCTCGGATTGGTTCGAACTTCCGTTCGTTCTTTCCTTCGCGTAGATGCTGTAGCTGACACGAACCGGGCTGTCGGCACAATGGAAACCCATGACCTGATCGCGGACAGCGCGGTCTGCGGATGTGAAGCGTTCCCGCTGTCGGAGGTAGTCGATCCAGGACTCCATAATGAAGGTCTCGGTGATCCGGGTCGGATCATTGATGTCCTGAAAGACGCCCCAGCGCATGGCGCCATCACGCATGCGGATGTCTCTGAGCCTGTGAATGGCGTGCACGAAGGCGTTGTAGTCCCCTGTTGAAACGCAGTACTCGATAAGAATTCGCACTGGCCCTTCGTGCATTTCAGGCTCAACCACGGTCTGCGGAATTCGCGTAGGGATGACCGTCGGCGTGAAATCGGGCAGCTCGCCGCGGAGCACGTGTAGTCGCTGGCTGAGCGGGAAGGTGACCAGCAGTCCGGCGGCCGCGATGGCGAGCGAGAGTGGTGTGGAAATGTGTTCGGCGATAACCCCCCAGACGACGCTGCCGAGAGCCATGCCTCCGGAGAAGACCATCTGATAGATACCGAGCGCGCGAGCCTGTACCCAGCCGGGCGAAGACAGCTGGATAGCAAGATTCAGCGTCGACATGGTGCTCGTCCAGCAGAATCCCGCGAGAAGCAGCATGGAAATCACAGCGAGCGCGTAATGCACATACGCCAGAACGAGCAGCGTCGCAATAAAGACGCCGCTCGAAACAGCGATAATGGCATCGGCTGATAGTCTGCGGCGCACATGGGGCAGGCTGGTGGCTCCGGCCACTGCGCCCAGTCCCATGCTTCCGTTCAGGATGCCGTACCCGAGTGCACCTTGATGCAGATCGCGGGCGGCTACTACCGCCAGCAATGACCACACTGCGCTGACGAAAATCGTGAAGATGAAAGCGCGGGCGAGAGCCGCCTTCAACAGCGGAGCGTATTGGATGTACCGAAACCCGGAGCGCATGGAGCCGTAAATTCGCTCGGCCGGCAGTGCGCTCTTAAAAAGTGGGCGCCGCTTCCATTGATAAAGGACGTAAATCACTCCCACGAATGAGAGCGAATTTAGAAGGAAGGTCCACGCGGCGCCTGTGTCTGCGTGGGCGAATGCGGCAACGGTTATGCCGCCCAGTGCCGGGCCGAGTGCGCGCGCCAAATTGAACCCGGCGCTGTTGAGAGCGACGGCTTCGGGTAATTCATCGCGGGGAACCAGTTCCGGAACGATGGCCTGCCACGCAGGGCTGTTCATCGCGGTTCCTATGCTGAGCAGGAAAGTGAGGCTGAGCAGCACCCACGGAGAAATGATATTCGCGAAGGTGAGCAGGCTGAGGAACGCAACTGCCGTGAGCATCCAGGCCTGCCAGAATAAAAGCAGCCGGCGCCGATCGAAGATATCGGCAGTGGCCCCCGCCACAAGCCCGAGCAGCACCACCGGAAGGCTCGCGGCGGTCTGCATCAGTGCGATGAGGAGAGGCGAAGGCGTCAGGACCGTCATCAGCCACGTGCCCGCGGTGTCCTGCATCCATCCGCCGATATTGGAAACCGTGGACGCCATCCAGAGATTGCGAAAAAGAGCGGATCGTAGCGGCTGAAAACCCGAAGGTGGGCTTTCAAGGCCCGGCGTTCCCGCGGTTCCCGGCGGCGGATTGGGCGTTTGGGAAAAGGGCATGGAGAGTGCAGAAGTAAGGGACTGAAGCCATCATATCGGGGCAACAACGGCAAACCTGCCACGTTTGCCCAGGGGAATCAGTCCGGTATATGTGAAAGCTGCTCGAGAAACCCTGCAGCAGGCAGTTGTGGGTCGGCCAGCTCTTGTATTTCCGGCAGGAATTGTCGGATCGTGCGCAGAGCGGCCACCACTCCTCGACGTTCGATCCAAACCTGGCAGTCCCTGTATGTCCCTCGATA
>JAFAMZ010000217.1 GCA_019232935.1 Silvibacterium sp. | reverse complement strand
TCCTCCGGACTCTACCCCGGAAACGCAGAGAAGCTTCGCTATGAAGTTTTCCCCCTCGAGCTGACCGAAGCAGACGTGGCAACGATTACCGCTGCCCTCAACAATGGCTCCCTGGCCGCCGTCCTCATCCACCTCGCCGAAGGCCGGCCGGGCGATGCCAGCTCCGAACGCGAACTGCGTATGCTTCGCGCCCGCGGCTTGCTCCGGCCCGGCGTCTCCATCATTCATGGCGTGAGCCTGAACGCGATCGATCTGCAGGAACTCGCTGGCAACAGCGTTGGCCTCATCTGGTCGCCGCGCAGCAACTTCAATCTCTATGGAGGCACGGCCGACGTCGCCACCGCAAAACGCGCCGGCGTCAGGATCGCCCTCGCCCCCGATTGGAGTCCAAGCGGCAGCGACGGCATGATTCAGGAGCTGAAATACGCCTCCCTGTGGAACGACGGCCAATATCCCCAGGTCTTCACCGATGCCGAACTCGTTCAGATGGCTACCAGCGTCCCCGCCCAGCTTGTCGGCCTGTCCGACAAAATCGGCAGCATCAAGCCGGGACTGGTGGCCGATCTGCTCGTGATTCGCCGCACTGAAAGAGATCCCTACCAGTCGCTGCTGAACGCCTCCCCGGCCGATGTTCGCCTCGTCTTGATTGGAGGCAATCCCGTATACGGTGACGAAGAACTCATGCGCAAGCTTGCGCCCGCCAGCCTCGGATCCCTCATCGTCTGCGGCTCGCCGAAGGCCCTCAGTTCCGCCACCGCGACGACGCAAATCGCTAACCCATTTCCCTGGAAGCACACCGTCGATCAGCTCAACCGCGCTCTCAACGAATGGGGACTCTCTCCCGTCCAGCTCACGGCCTGTCCCAACTGATCACACCCTCCAGAACGGATTCTTCTCCTCCAGATATTCCACCGGAACCTCCGTCACGAACCCTTTCAGCCATTCCGCGCAGTACTTCATGCCTGCCTGTTCTGACACTACATGCCCGAGCAGAATCAGGGCCTTTTTCTTGCCCGACGCAATCAGGTCCTGCGCATACTCCACCACTTCCCACTCGCGCGTTTCACCCACGATCAGCACGTCAATCTCCGGCCTCGCCAGCAGCGGAATCCCCGGAAACTCGCTCACATATCCCCAGCTCGCAATCGCCCGGCTCACCGGCAGTTTCGGATCGCCAACAACCCGGATGGTCGTAGCTTTCAGCTTTGTCGACAGCTCAACCGCAAGCCGCTCCAGCGTCTTCTCCGGCAAAGTAAATAACCTGGGATTCTCCGCGTCCTGATACTTCTCCCATCCAAGCTCGCGTGCCATTCCGGCAGCGATTCCATCCGGCTTGTGACCGTGCCAGTGGTCATGAAAGTGGAACACTGCCATCTTGTTCTTCTCGATGAAATCCAGCTTGTACTTGTAGAGCGCGTCATCCTTGAGCTGGCTTACATCGTCCTGATGCGACCAGAACGTCGGCTCATGCGTGATCACCATGTTCTTCCCGGCCACCTGCGCCCGCTCGATCATCTCCAGCGTAGCCATCATAAGTGTGGCGATGCCCATAACCGGCGCATCCGGCGATCCCGCAATCATCCGGTCCACGGTCTGCTCTCGCCACGGAATCCCGACGTTCGCCTTGATCCTCTCGACCACCTGCCCCGCAGTGAGTTGAGCCGCAATCAGCCCGTTCGCTGTGCGGTTTGAAACCATGCCGTCCGCCAGTGCCACTCCGCCGTAAAGAAAGCTCCGCCGCGATACGCGAAATTGATTCATGACTCCTCACCTCATTTGAACCCCGCACCACTATGCCAGAAAGTGGCCTCTCCAACGAAAGCTGGGCAAGAATCCGACAGTCTGCTCTCTGGAAATACAATTTGAGTTGTGTTGAACAACTAATTCCCGCAGATGAAGCAAAACCCCTTGACAGTGCTCATTGCCAGCTTGATACGCTTCCCATTCGGCTTATTTCCAATAAATCCCAAAGCAGCCGCCACAATTTCGAGAGAGCCTCATACCTATGACACCGCTCAGGCAGATACTCCAGGGAACACTGATCGGCCTTGCATTCACTGCTGCACGCGCCCAATCTGCTGACCAGGTGAAGATCGATTCCGGCCTCCTCCAGGGATCCACTCAGGATGGAGTCACGTCCTTCAAGGGGGTCCCCTTTGCCGCTCCGCCAGTAGGGAACCTGCGCTGGCGCGCACCGCAGCAAATCGCGAGCTGGACAGGCGTGCGGCAGGCGACGAAGTTCGCCTCTGACTGCATGCAGCTTCCTTTCCCGTCCGACGCAGCGCCACTCGGCACGCCCCCGGCTGAAGACTGCCTCTATCTCAATGTCTGGGTGCCAGCCCAAAAGCCCGCGGGCAGGCTGCCCGTCATGATATGGATCTACGGCGGAGGGTTCGTAAACGGCGGCAGTTCTCCCGCGCCCTATGATGGCGCGCAATTCGCCAGGGGAAACATCGTCTTAGTGAGCTTCAACTATCGTGTCGGGCGTTTCGGATTCTTCGCCTTCCCAGCGCTCTCCCGCGAGCAGGCCGGCAAGCCCCTGAACAATTATGCCTTCATGGATCAGATTGCCGCATTGCAGTGGGTGCAGCGCAATGTCGCTGCTTTTGGGGGAGATCCCGGCGATGTGACAATCTTCGGAGAATCCGCCGGAGGCGGCTCGGTATTGACGCTGCTTACCTCACCGATGGCCAAAGGGCTCTTCGAAAAGGCCATCGTCGAGTCGGGTGGAGGTCGCGACGCGCTGCTCGGGGTTCGCTATCTCAACAAGTCGGGCCCCACCGGCTTGCCGTCTGCTGAAGACGTTGGTGTGGCCTTCGCGAAGAGCAATGGTATCAATGGAACCGATGCCGCAGCCCTCGCTGCGCTACGCGCGCTGCCTGCTGAAACGATCGTTTCCGACCTGAATATGGCCAGCATGGGAAAGCAAGCCTCGATCTACGGCGGCCCGATCATCGACGGCTTGATCGTCACCGAGACGCCGCAGCAGGCGCTGCTTGCCGGCCACTATCCACGCATTCCCGTCATCATTGGGGCGAACAGCGCCGACATCGGCTTTCCGCGCTGGCACACTCTCGACGAGACCTGGACCGCTTTCGGCCCGGACAGTGAAAAGGCCAAGGCGCTGTACGACCCCACAAACAGTGGCAACAACTTCCTGGTTGGATGGAAACTCGGCTCCGATCTAATGATGATCGAGCCGGCGCGATTCGTTGCGCAGACCCTTGCCGCGGCCGGACTGCCTTCCTATGAGTATCGCTTCTCCTATGTTGCCGCATCGAAGCGCAAGGAATGGCCCGGCGCCCCGCACGCCACCGAGATTCCCTACGTCTTCGATACTGTAAAGGCTGTTTACGGAGACAAGCTCACGCCCGCCGATGAAGCTACCGCCAAACAGGCCAATGCCTACTGGGTTAACTTTGCGAAAACGGGCGATCCGAACGGCGGCGGGCTGCCGCATTGGCCGGCGTATAGCGCCGCGAGCGACAAGCTTCTCAATTTCAGCCTGAATGGCCCCGTCGCTATGGCCGACCCGTGGAAGGAACGTCTCGACCTGATTGAGAAGCTTCTCACGAAGCCTGTCGAGGCCGCCAGGCCGCTCTCGGGAAAAGAGGTCACCAGCCAGGCCAGGTGAGTATTCCCCAGGAACGAATGAGAAAGAAACAGTCAGCAGAAAAGGTTGCGAAACGCCCTGACAAATCGACTTCTGTCAAACTGGACACCGGGCCCCTCGCCACCAGCATCGGATTCGCACTTCGCATGGCCAGCTTTGCTACGACTCAGCGGTTCCACGAAGCCATGCGCGCATTCGACCTTCGTCCGGCGCAATTCGGAACCCTGGTCCTGATCGCCGCAAACCCTGGCGTGCGCCAGCGCGACCTCTCAGAGGCGTTGCGCATCGAGAAGGCCAACTTCGCGGGTCTGCTCGATAATCTGGAACGCCGGAATCTCGTTGAACGTCGCTCCGAGCCCGAGGATCGTCGACGGTATGCCATTCATCTCACCAGAGATGGTCAGGGTCTGCTCCGCAGGGCCTGCCGTGCCCATGATCGAATGGAAGCGGGCTTCCAGAAGCTGCTCCCTGCCCGAGCCACGAAACAGTTTCTCGCCAATCTGGCGCGAATCACAGTGGAATGATCCTGAAGACGACTGCAGCCAGCGTCATGACCAGCGAGGCCAGAAATAGCCACGGGATTGAGAAGCGCTGATGCTGCGCGAGGGTGATCTCCGACAGCCCCACGACGAGAAACGTTGCCGGAGTCATCGGGCTCACAGGAAACCCCGTCGTGTGCAGGCCCAGCAATGCTGACTGGGCCACAGTCACGGGCGCAATGCCAAATGCGGCCGCAGCGTTTGCAAGAACGGGCAGCACCCCAAAATAAAACGAGTCGGGATCAAACAGCAGGCTGAGCGGCATCGCCGTTACTCCCAGCGCCAGCGGCATGTACTTCACCCCGTGCTGTGGAAGGTGATGGACTGCAGACGCAGCCATAGCGTTTAGCATCCCCGTGCCCTTCATGATCCCCGTGAAGGACCCCGCCGCGAAAAGGATACTTGCCATCAGGATTGCCGCTGGAGCATGTGACGCAATCCTCGTCTGCTGCGACTTCAGGCTCGGAAAATTCAGCGTCAATGCGATCACCGTCCCAAGCATGAAGATGACCGCAGGATCGATCTTGCCGCTGACCATCACGCCCAGGACCACACCCGTCAAAGCCAGGTTGAGATAGAAGTACTTCGGCAGAGCGCTTTGATCCCGCCCCGAGTGGTGTCCGTGTTCGCGGTGAATCTTCTCCAGATGCTCTCTCCCCAGCCGCTTTTCTTCACTCACTCCCAGCCATAGCGCTGTCGCAAACACAAATGCCAGTCCCACCGCCTGAACGCCAATCAGCGGAGTAAAAATGCTCGCAGTAGAAATGTGCAGTGCCGCCGCCGCTCGAAGCGTTGGTCCGGTCCATGGCAGGAAATTCACTCCGGCTGCCAGCGAAGTCACGCAAGCCAGAATGCGGCGGTCGATTCCCACTCGCTGATATAAGGGAAGCAGCGCCGGAACCGTTACGAGAAAGCATACCGCGCCTGACCCGTCCAGATGCACCAGCAGCGCAAGCAAGGCGCTGCCCGGAACGATCCGTGACGGCCGGTTGCCGATCCATTGCAGAAGCCGTTCGATGATCGGCTCGAGCATTCGCGCATCGGTCATTACACCGAAGAAGAGAATGGCAAACACAAACATCCCGATCACGCCGGAGATGCCCTGAATGCCCTCGATCATGAAGCGTCCTGTGCGTAGCCCAAAGCCCGCAGCCAGAGAAGCCGCGACCGGAAACGCGACCAGCGCGACCAGCGGCGATACCCGCTTGCTCAGGATTGCGCCCAGCAGCCCAAGAATCGTGATCAAGCCCAGCAGACCCAGCATGTTCAAACCAATGCTCTAGCCTACTATGCAGTCTGCGAATCGAAATCCCACCGGGTAGAATTTTCAAAGAGCAATAGCAGCGTGGATACCTCACATCACCAGCCCTCTCATGCCTTGTGCGTCGGGATCCCGACATTTATTGGTCTCATCCTGCTGGCGTGCGCCGCGCTCGCACAATCTCCAAACAACATCGTCCACGGCACCGTCTTCGATGCTTCTCATAAGCCTGTTGCAGGTGCCGCAGTGACCCTCCATCAGAAGGGCGGCCCGCTGGCGCTCGATACGAGGACGAACGCAACCGGCGGCTTTACGTTTCCTGATCTCCCGAGCGGGACCTATGTCCTTGAGGCAGAGAGATCCAGCCTGCACAGCCCGGCAACCAGCATCGCTGTCGACTCTTCCGCCGAGCCGCGTCCCATCGAGCTTGTCCTCAGTTCCGCAGCCACCGCGCCGGAGATGGGTTTCGCCGACAAGCCGGATTTTACGGTGGCTGGCATCGTCGATCGTACGGCCGCTGCGGGTCATGGCGCTGATACCAGCCTTCGCACCAGCGAATCGCTTGCACGGGAGGCTGCCGCCCTGAAGCCGGACAAGCCTGCCATCACGTTGGACGCCCAGGAGGAAGCATCGCTCCGCGCCGATCTCGCCCGTGCGCCGGGCAGCTTCGACGCGAACCATCGCCTGGGCGAGTTCTGCCTCCATGCCGGAAGCTTTCGTGAAGCTATCCCTCCACTGGAGGCAGCGTTCCAGATTAATCCAGGAAACCATGCCAACGAGTACGACCTCGCTCTTGCTCAGAAGGGCGCCGGCGATTACGGAGCGGCCCGCATACACGTCCAGAACCTGCTCGCGCATGAAACTACAGCCGACCTGCACAGCCTTCTTGGCGATCTCGATGAGCATACCGGAGACTCGCTCTCCGCAGTGCGTGAGTATGAAGTGGCTGTCCGCCTCGATCCCACGGAGCAGAACTACTTCAAGTGGGGTTCGGAGTTGCTGCTTCACCGTGCTGTAGAGCCCGCGATCGAAGTGTTCACCAAAGGCGCTGCCGCCCACCCACAATCCGCGAGAATGATGTCTGCTTTGGGCGCGGCCCTTTTTGCTGCCGGACATGATGAAGACGCAGCACTCCGCCTCTGCGCCGCCTCCGACCTGAACCCGGCGGACCCCTCGCCCTACCTCTTCCTCGGCAGAATCGACGCGGTCGCGCCTGCGCCGCTGCCGTGTATTGAGCCGAAGCTCCATCGCTTTCTTGAACTGCAGCCCGGCGACGCGCGGGCGAGCTACTACTATGGCATGGCGCTTTGGAACCGCCAGCATGCCTCCGACGATCCTCGCGACCTTGAGCCTGTGGAAACGCTGCTTGCCCGAGCGGTTTCACTTGATCCGAAATACGACGAAGCGTGTCTGCAACTCGGCATTCTCTACTTCACTGAGCGCAACTACGATAAGGCCATCAATCTTTACACAAGGGTCATCGAGATAAACCCTCAGCTTAGCGAAGCGCATTACCGGCTGGGTGTTGCCTACGAGCGGATCGGCGAGCCGGCCAAAGCTAAAGAGCAATTCCGTCGGCACGCCGAGCTTGAAAGACAACAGGCGGCCGTCGTCGAGCAGCAGAGGCGAGAGGTCAAGCAGTTCATCGTCGTTCTGGGTCAGCAGCCGCCCCACACTTCACCCGAATAAGCGGCGCGATATCCTTGGTGGGCTACTCCAAACCCTTGATAGGAGCGTTTCCCATGGTGAGAATGTTAGCTGCAATACTTATTTCAGCCATGACCGTATCTGCAGCCGATTTACCCAGCAGGAAGTACCTTAATCTGGCCACCATCAAATTGATGGTGGCCGCGTCTGAAGCGAAAGCGCGCGAACTGAATGTCGACGTAACGGTCTGTATCGTGGATCCGAGCGGCAATCTGCTCTTCTTTGAGAAAGCTGATGGTGCTTCCCTCAATACCATCGACTTTGCCCAGAAGAAAGCCCGGCACGCGGCCTTCTACGGAAGCCCTTCGAAAGATGCGGAAGACACAGTGAACAAAGGAAATGTGCAGGCAATGGCTTTCCCAAACTTCTTTCCCAACCAGGGAGGACTGCCAATCCGGGTCGACGGCCAGATACTCGGCGGGATTGCCGCAAGCGGTGCGAAATCTGAAATTGACGAGCAAATTGCTCAGGCCGGTCTTGACGCGCTTATGAAGAAGTGAAGCCGGCTACTTCTTCGGTGGCTTTGTCATGACAACTATGCCTTCGCCCTCGCGAATTGTCAGAATCTGGTTAGCCTTCACTTTCGTGAATTTCTCCACCTTCTGAGTGGTTGGCCACTTTACTTCAATCAGGTCGATGGTTTCGACGCTGCCCAGCCCGAAATGCAGCCGTAGATCGCTCTGTGACATCACGCTTCCGCCGCTGTGCACCTCATCCATCTGAGCGTG
>JAFAMZ010000176.1 GCA_019232935.1 Silvibacterium sp. | reverse complement strand
TTAAATCGCCTGGCCGCTGCTATTCGCCCCCCGACGATAGATTGCTTCTATGGTGTTCTTCGGCCTAAATTCATGCCAAATCGCCAAATCGCATTTCCAGACGTTGTCATTCTGGAAACGCGATTTGTCCTGTACACAACAATTGAGAATTTGGGAGATCGGTCAACACAAGCTGACTTTTCATTAGTCACAACTACGCCGTCTTCAATCAACAGTCTCCCGGCAGTTTCCTGAGAGATCTTCTGGACTTGACGTCGAAAGATCGCGTAAAATCTCCTGTTGCTTTCCAAAAGGAACCCTGCCATCATTCCTGTAGTAAACCTAAAGGTTGGTCCCTCCATGAAGGAAAAGCCCGACGTTTTGCAAGGAACGCTTGCGCTCATGGTCCTCAAAACCCTCGATGTGCTGGGCCCGCAGCACGGCTACGGCATCGCCCGCCGCATTGAGCAGATCAGCGGAGACATTCTGGCCCTAAACCAGGGCACCCTTTATCCCTTGCTGCTGAAGCTGGAGAATGAAGGCTCGATTGCCTCACAATGGGGGGCTTCCGAAAACAACCGCCGCGCCCGCTTCTATCGCCTTACCGCAACCGGCCGAAAGCAGCTGCAAACGGAGACCCGCGATTGGAATCAGACCGCGGCTATCATCGCGCGCTTCTTTGAGGTCAAAGCCGAGGACCTGCCGTGAGAATCCTTCGCCGCTTTTTCATTCGTCTCTGGAACTTCACCGCCGGAAGGCGCGCCGACCAGCGCCTCCAGGAAGAGATGGCCGAGCATCTTGCCTTGCAGACTGAAGAGAATTTGCGCGCCGGTTTGTCGCCCGCCGAAGCGCGCAGGCAGGCCGCACTGAAGCTTGGTGAGGCACAGGCCATACGCGAGCAACACAACGCCGAGCAGGGTCTTCCGCTCGCCGAGAATTTTCTCTTCGATCTCCGCTACGCTTTTCGAATGCTGCACCGGTCTCCCGGATTTTCCCTGATTGCCATCGCCACCATGGCCCTCGGCGTCGGAGCCACCACCGCCATCTACAGCGTCATCGACGCAACCCTGCTGCATCCTTTGCCCTACCCCCACCCCAGCGAACTGGTGCGCCTTGAAGCCAACCTTCCCGGCGTGGGCGCGCACGACATAGGACTCTCCATTCCTGAGTTGAGAGACCTGCAGAACTCGGGAATCTTCCAATATGTGTCCCTCTCCTTTTACGGCACCAACAATCTCACCGGCAGCGCCCAGCCCGCGAGCATCGCCTCAAAGTCGGTCACACCGGCTTACTTCGCGGTGCTCGGCGTCGACGCGCAGTTGGGCCGCACCTTCGATCCGCACGACGCCACACCCGGCTTCAACAACGAAGTCGTCATCAGCGATGGGCTCTGGAAGCGCGCATTTGGCGCCGACCCGCACATTATCGGCAAGACTCTGCGCCTTGATAACGATCCCGCTCATGTTGTCGGCGTCATGCCCGCCGGCTTTCGCGACCAGGGACAAACCAGCAAGGAGCGCAGTACCGATTTGTGGGCGGCATGCGGATTTTTCGGCGACCCCGCCCCCCCGCCGAAGCGCAGCACACGTTTCCCCTTCGAGACCATCGCGCGCCTTCAGCCTGGTCTCTCGCCTGAGGCCGCGCAGGGGCGTCTCAGTGTCCTGGTTGCATCGTTGAAGAAGCAATATCCGGCGGATTATCCGTCGCAAGGCGCGTGGACTCTCCACCTCACTGCCCTGGCCGAGTCTCTTGTCGGCAACGTTCGCCAATCGCTCATTCTGCTGTTCGGCGCGGTGGGCCTGGTCCTGCTGATCAGCTCGGTCAACGTCGCCAATCTGCTGCTGGCTCGCGCCAGCGCCCGAGGACGCGAGATGGCGGTTCGCCAGGCATTGGGAGCCGCAAGAATGCGCCTCATTCGTCAGCTCTTCACCGAGAGCTTGTTACTTTTCGTGCTGGGCGGCATCACCGGTTTCGCGGTTCTCTTCTCCGCCCAGAAATTCCTGCTACGATTTGTTCCCGAAAGCCTGCCGCGCCTCAATGACATATCCATCAGCTGGGGTGTGCTGGCGTTTGCCATCGTTGTCTCCGTCGCCGCCGGAACTATCTTCGGGCTTGCGCCTGCGTGGCTCACAAGCCGCCTTAATTTGACGGAGACGCTCCGGCAGGAGGGCCGTGGCTCCAACGGTTCCCGGCGGCGCTCGCGCTTGCGCCATGCTTTGGTGATTGGTGAATTAGCCCTCTCCCTGGTGCTGATGATCGCCGCCGGTCTCCTGCTGCGCAGCTTCTGGGACCTGTTCAAGGTGCCACCCGGCTTCAATCCCACTCGAGTCACAGCAGTCGAGATGTCGCTGCCGAATCCTAACGATCCCAAAACCGACATTTACGGCACTGCCACGCAGGAAGCCGTGTTGCTGCGCGAAGTTCTGCGCCGCAACCGGACGATTCCGGGCGTGGAAGAAACCGCCGTCAGCGATCAGGCGGCCATTCCCCTTGGCCATAGCCAGAGCGATCGCATCATGATTCCATTGGTTCGCGAAGGCCGGGAAGTGCGGAGCAGCCAGCCTCCGCTGATCGACACATTGACCGTCTCACCGGAATATTTCCACGTGCTCGGCATGACTCTCTTGCGTGGACGCCTCTTCGTCGACCAGGACCTTGAAGACACGCCTTCGATCGCGGTCATCAATCAGGCCGCCGCGCGCACCTACTGGCCCGACCAGGATCCGGTCGGTAAGCGAGTCCGTTCCTCAGACGATTTGGGCCGTGCCAGGCCGGAATGGACCACCATCGTGGGCGTCATTGCCGATGCACGCACAGAATCGCTCGCGGACGCAGGCATTCCGCAGATCTACCTCGACATCTACCAGCGCCCCGCCAAGTTTCTAGCGTTCTACCTGCGTGGGCATGTCGATCCCGCCACCATCTCCGCGCAGGTGCGCACACAAATCCAGACCGTCGATCCGGAGCTGCCCGTCTTCCGCGCGGAGACTTTGGACGACGTTCTCTCTTCTTCGCTTTCTGTGCGGCGGTTCTCCATGGAGATGGTGGCGCTGTTTGCCGCAACTGCCCTGCTGCTCGCGAGCCTGGGAATCTACGGCACCATCTCCTTCCTGGTCAATGAACAATCGCGCGAGATCGCCATTCGCCTTGCGCTGGGCGCGCAAAGGCGCGATATCCTCCAGATGGTTTTACTTCAGGGCCTCACTCTGACCGCCGTCGGCGCCGGGGTAGGCTTGGTTGGCGCGTTTATTGTTTCTCATCTCATGACCGGCCTGCTTTACGGTATCTCGCCGTACGATCTCTCCACCTTCGCCGGCGTCACCGCCGTGGTCACCGCCGTCGCCATCGCCGCAAGTTACGTCCCCGCGCTGCGCGCCATGCGCCTCGATCCGATCACTACACTCCGCTCCGAATGACCTTCTTCGGATAGGGCGTCTCCGCGATACTCCAGCCGCGCTTCAGGACGTGAATATAGAAGAACCACAGAGCCGCGAGTCGCGGGATGACGGTGTTAGGGCTGAACTTGAACTTGGTGAACAGAGCTGCCTGATACCTGCGTATGTCCTCCGGGCCAAGCTGATCGGGTCGGTGATGAAAGTACCGGCTGAAGTGCTCAACACCGTGTACGTAGCTGCGAATGGTGGTATCGGCGAAGTTGCGCCGCCGCAACTCCTCAAGCATGAGCTGACGTAGTTGGTTCACAGAGAATCCTCCTTCTCTGCGTCCCAAACTATCCGGGAAGCCTCATACGTCGGTTCAGGAACACGCGTAAGCGTCTGCCGCCCCAGCGGCTTCGTTCAAGTCGGCTTGCCGATAGTAAAAGCAGCTGTCGTAGTAACGGGCTTAGCGGACAAATGTTCAAGCAGTCGTTCGACTTGCCGGTAGTCTTTGCCCAGTACCCCATGGCAAGCAATCCGCGGCGACTGCCTGGATCAACGGTCAGGCAGTCCTGGCTGCGCGTTCGTCCGCCTTTGCAGCGGCTTTGCCAACTGGCTTCTTGGGAAGAGCCTTGGACATTCCTAGCTTGACGGCTTTTTCGACCAGCTCGCCGGAAACACCTTTCTTCACAGCTTTCCTGACAGCCTTTTCGACCTTCTTCGCCGCCTTCTTCTTATCCTTATCATTCGCCATTTCCAGAAACCTCAGTAGGCTGTTGGTGCCGCAGGCAGAATTGTACATGGGCCTCTTAGTTACCGCCGGACTTGGCCAGCTGTCTTCACAGTCTTCTTTACAGCTTTTTCGCAGCTTTCTTACCCGGTGCCTTCTTGGCTGAAGTCTTTTTTACAACCTTCTTCGCGGATGCCTTTTTTGTACTTTTCTTGGTCACAGCGTTCTTCTCCGCGACTTTCTCAGCAGCCTTCTTCGGAGATGCCGCCTTGGCTGGCTTTTTCGCCACAGTTTTCTTCGGCGCTTTCTCTGCCGGTGATCCTTGGACAGCTTTCTTCGCTGGGGCCTTTTCCGTAGGTGCCTTGCTCAGGACATCTGTCACCGTGGTCACGGCTGTACCGACGGCGGTTTTGACCGCGCCTGCCACATCTTCTGCCATCGCCATTCCGTATCCCACCTTCTCCGCAGCCTTCTCCACTATCGTTTTCTCAGCCATTCTCAGCCCCCTCAGTCTTGAATCATATGTCGCTACGAATTGTAGAGGCATGCCGGCGTCAGCATACAAATCTTTCGCAAATCTTTTTGGGCTGTTAGTTTTTTGCCTAGCAGGATGCCGCGCCCTCGCCGCAGTTTCGTTCCGCTCATCTTCCGCGCTGCACTTGTGCATGCGGATCCCCACGACCTCGCGCTTCATCCCGCCGTTCGGCACTTGCCAACGAACGTGAGCGGAAAGCACCATCCAGCCATTTAACGATCCTATTCTGGAAACGTGCATTGGTCTGAAGTCGCCAGTTGAGAATTAAAGAATGCCGAAAGCGAAATTTCGCGCCCGTTCCGTAAGCTCGCCATGCATTCAGAATGGTGCTACTTCGCATGCTTGGTACCCTATAGCGAAAGGGCTCCGAGGGCCGTCGACTTAGTGCGATAGACAAAGTGTTCTACGTTGTGCCAGAGTCCATTTACTTGCAAATCTGCGTTACCGACGTTCAGAACCATGGGAGAGACATGAAACTTGTAAAGTCGGCGGCCATACTCGCCGTGTTGAGTGCGTCGATGACGTTTGGTCAGAACCCGCAAGGTAGCATCCCCTCGCAGATGCCTCATCTGGAGAAAAACGGCCATGTCACTCAGATGATCGTGGAGGGACGACCGTACCTCATGCTCGCAGGCGAACTGCACAATCGAGCGCATCCAGCGAGAACTACATGCAGCCGATCTGGGGAAAACTTGCCGCGCTGAACGTCAACACCGTAATCAGCACGGCTTCGTGGGAGCTGATCGAACCGACCGAAGGCACGTTTGACTTCAGCTCAGTCGATGAGCAGATTCGCGCCGCCGGGGAGCATGGACAACATCTTGTGCTCATCTGGTTCGGAACCTGGAAAAATGCAAGCTCGAGTTACGTTCCGCTGTGGGTGAAGAAAGATCCTCAACGTTTCCCGATGGCAGCGACGAAGAGCGGCGGCGGATCGTTTATGGGGTTGGCTTTTGACGTACTCAGCCCTTTGGGGAGCGCCACGATTGCAAGTGATGCCCATGCGTTCCAAGCACTTATGAGGCATCTCCGGGACAGCGACCCGCAGCATACGATCATCATGGTGCAGGTCGAGAACGAAAGTGGCCTGCTCGGTGATAGCCGCGATCGCTCTCCGTTGGCGCAGTCTGCGTGGGATAAGTCG
>JAFAMZ010000170.1 GCA_019232935.1 Silvibacterium sp. | reverse complement strand
GTGCTATGTCTTTCAGGTTCGCGTCGAGTAAACGCACGCCCGACTCGGACTCATGCCTTCCTTCTTCATCAAGATTGACGGATTCGATTCTGACGAGGAGCGTGCCGTTTGGGCCAGTCATCGCCTCGCCCTCTGCGACGAGTTCGCCATTTCCGTCTGCAAGATAGGACAGGTCTCGACTTGCCTTCAAAGCCCCCTTCTGATCGAAGACCAAAACACGAAGGACGCCGCTGACCTTGCGGTCCGGCGCTGGCCGACAGTTAGGACTGGTATTGAAACCGACTGCAACATTTTGGCTGTCTAACCAAACCACAAAACGATATCCGATGATCTGGCTGGAGCATTTGGTGTCTGCGCCGGGTCGGAAGAAGCCTTCGGGCAATCCATTCGCCTTGAGTGGAACCTGCACACTCGCGACTGGTCCGATGTCGGTCTGCTTTGATGCAGCATGCGTGTGTGCTGTCGAGCAGCCCAAGAGAAGATTGATCCCAATCACGGTCAGGAACAGCCTCAAGACGAACAAAGAACGCATCTATGCTCTTTTTTCCTTTACTCCAGAGTGTGCGAACAGTGTACTTCCTGAACCCTCAGTCGATTCCGGGTGTGTCGTCGGCCTTCCGGAGGTTTCGGCCGACGATTGGCATGTACCTTCCGCGAGATGCAGTGGAACCGCTCCAGTCTGACTCATCCCCTCGATGGATGGACCTTCAGAATCTCGCGCGCGATGACCATGCGCTGAATCTCGCTGGTACCTTCGCCGATGGTGCAGAGTTTCACGTCACGATAAAACTTTTCTGCAGGGTAATCTTTGATGAACCCGTATCCTCCGTGCAGCTGTACCGCCTCGTCGCAGATGCGCACAGCCACTTCGCTGGCGTACAGCTTGGCCATGCTTGATTCGCGGGTGACGCGCTGACCTGCGTCCTTGAGCACCGCGGCGCGTTGCGTGAGAAGCCGGGCGGCATCGAGTTCGGTGGCCATGTCGGCGAGCTTCCACTGGATTCCTTGGAACTCAGCAATAGCCTTGCCGAACTGGCGGCGCTCTTTCACGTATTTCACTGAGGCGTCGAGCGCGCCGCGGCCGATGCCGAGCGAGAGGGCGGCGATGGAGATGCGGCCTCCATCGAGCACGCGCATGGAGTCGATGAAGCCCTCGCCGAGCTTGCCGAGGAGGTTTTCGGCGGGAATCTCGCAGTCCTCAAAAATAAGTTCCGAGGTATCGCTGGCGCGCAGGCCGAGCTTGTTTTCCTTTTTGCCGGGGCGGAAGCCGGGAGTGCCTTTTTCGACGATGAAGGCGGAGAGGCCGTGGGTGCCCTGCTCGCGGTCGGTAACGGCGATGACGACGGCGACATCGGCGTAGTGTCCGTTGGTAATGAAGGTCTTATTGCCGTTCAGGACCCAGCGGTCGCCTTTGCGGACAGCGGTGGTGCGGGCGGCTCCGGCGTCGGAGCCGGAGCCTGGCTCGGTGAGTCCCCAGGCGCCGAGCCATTCACCGCTTGCAAGCCGGGGGATGTACCTGCGGCGCTGTTCCTCGTTACCGGCGAGAAAGATGTGGTTGGTGCAGAGGGAGTTATGGGCGGCAACAATGATACCGATGGAGCCGTCCACGGCTGAGAGTTCCTCGATTGCGAGGACGTAATCCACGTAGCCCAGACCGGCTCCGCCGTATTCGACTGGAACGATCACGCCGAGGAGTCCCATCTGGCCGAGCTGGCGGACGACGCCGGCGGGGAATTCGCTGGCCTCGTCCCAGCGCATGACATTGGGAGCGATTTCGCGGGCGGCGAAGTCGCGAATTTCTTTGCGGAGCTGTTCCTGGTCTTCCGTCAGCGTGAAGGGGTAAGTGGAATTGAGGACCTGGACGGCTGCCGGGGTGGTCATAGGATGGCTCCGAATCTGCGGAATTCACAAAAACCTATGATGGTAGCATCCGGCACGGAGACCTGGGAACTCCGTCAATTCTCAAACTCCGGCTCGCGAGCCGGAAGGACGTCTTTATCTCGCGCAATCCACACGTAGAGCGTCGGCAGCAGGAAGATGCTCATGACGAGGTCGGAGATCAAGCCACCCACGATCACGATGGCGAAGGGTCGCTGCGAGTCTGATCCGATGCCGTGAGACATGGCGGCTGGGAGCAATCCAAGTGTAGCGACCAACATGGTCATCATGATGGGTCGCAGGCGGAGCACGGCACCTTCAACGGCCGATTCCTCAACCGAATGACCGCGGACGCGCATCTGGTTGATGTATTCGAGCATAATAACGCCGGTCTGCACGGAGACTCCGAAGAGGGCGAGGAAGCCAACGCTTGACGAGACACTGAAATTGGTTCCCGTGAACAGAAGTGCCAGTAAGCCTCCGATGCGGGCCATGGCGACGTTCACCATGATGAGCATCGCCCATTTGAAGGACTTAAACATGGTGTAGAGAATGACGAAGATGATGAGGATGGTAATGGGCACGATGATGAGCAGGCGGGCCTCGGCGCGTTTCTGACTCTGGTATTCGCCCTCCCATCCAATGTGGTATCCACGGGGCAGCTGGACCTGCGCATTGACCTTGGCGATCGCTTCTTCGACAGCGTCGCCGAGGGCGCGCCCGCGCACGCTGTACTTGATGGCGACATAGCGTTCGTTATTTTCGCGGTAGATTTCGGAGCCTTCGTCGGCCTCGCGTATCGTGCAGATCTGGCCCAGAGAGACGCGCTCGCCTGAGGGTGTCAGCATACGGACGTTCCGGATTGCCTCGGGGGTGTTGCGGTATTGCGGCAGATAGCGGAGGGTGAGGTTATAGACTTCCTCGCCGCGAAGGACCTGGGTGAGGGGGTTGCCTCCAACGGCGGTGAAGATAGCGTCCTGCACGTCGGCCACGTTGACCTGGAATCTGGCTGCCATTTGACGGTCTACCTGGACGACTAGGTCGGGCTGGCCGGTGACCTGAAATACGCCGAGGTCGGCGATTCCCGGGACCTTACTCATGATGGCGGCGGCCTGCGCGGCCTTGGCCTCGAGCACGTGAAGATCAGGACCATACACCTTGGTGGCAAGCTCTCCTTTGACGCCGCTGACAGCTTCTTCCATGTTGTCTTCGATGGGCTGCGAAAAGCCCCAGACCACGCCGGGAAGCTTCTTCTGAAGCTGGAAGGTCATGGCGGCGATCAGGTTGTCGGTGTTCTTGTGAAAAATCGGGCGCCACTGCTCCTTGGGCTTCAGATCGACGAAGTATTCGGTGTTGTAAAAACCGGTGTGGTCGGTGCCGTCGTCCGGGCGGCCGGTCTGGCTGGTGCAGTCGGGCACTTCGGGGAAAGAGCAGAGGATATGCCTGGCGGTATTGGAAACTCTGACCCCTTCGTCGAATCCCACGCTCTGGGCGAGGGTTCCCCGAACCCAGAGGGCCCCTTCGTCTAGGTGAGGGAGGAACTCAGATCCAATGACTCCGCTGGTGGCAAGAAAGATGGTACCAATGAGTCCCGCGGTGGCGACTCCGACCGTAATGTAACGGTGTTCGACGGCCCAGGTGAGGCTCCTGCGGTAGTGCTTCCGCATCCACTCCATCGCGGGGTTCTCCCATTCCTTTGCGCCCTCCTGGAAGGCAAAACTGGCAAGAACCGGAGCAATAAGCATGGAGAAGATGAGCGCTCCGAGCAAGGCGAAGGCGACCGTCCATGCCATCGGTCTGAAGAGTCGGCCTTCGACGGCCTGGAGCGTGAAGATAGGCAGGTACGCAGCGATGATGATGAAGATGGCATAAAAGACGGGGCGCTGAACCTCATGGGCAGCTTCGCGGATCTTTTCGTCTGGAGTGAGCGTGCCGTTTCCCTTGCGATGCAGGTGGCGAACGATGTTCTCCACCATGACCACCGCGCCGTCGACGACCATGCCGAAATCGAGCGCGCCGAGCGAGAGGAGATTGGCGGGAATGCCTTTCAGATCAAGGCAGGTAGCAGCGAACAACAGAGCAAACGGAATCGTGAGCGCAACAATCAATGCTCCGCGAATGTTGCCCAAAAAAAGAAGAAGAATAATCACGACGAGGATGATTCCCTCAGTCAGGTTGTGCATCACGGTGTGGGTGGTGAACTTCAGCAGATCGCTCCTGTCGATAAAAGGAACAAGGGTGACGCCTTTCGGCAGGATCTGGTCGTTCAGCTGCTGTACCTTTTTGTGAATGGCCTCCAGAACTGGCTCGGCATTATCCCCTTTTTGCAGCACCGCGATTCCCGACACGACGTCGTCGTTGTCGATCAGCTTGCCGTCTTCACGATGGTAGGTCTGGCCGAACTGTCCGAGGCGGATTTCCGGGCCCTGGTCGACTACGGCAATGTCCTTTATACGCAGGGCCGTGCCTGCTTTGGTGAGAATGACAGTGTTCTCGATGTCCTGAATGTTGCGGACAAGTCCAACTTCGCGGACGTTGATCTGCTGGAGCCCGGCCTGGATGAAACTGCCACCGCCGTTGGCATTGTTGGCCGACAGTTGCTGCTCGACCTGCCCGATGCTTACACCGTAGGAGACGAGTTTGTCCGGATCAAGACGGACCTGATATTCGCGGGTCGGACCGCCAAAGGGATTAGTGTCCGGCACGCCGGGGACGGACTTGAGATTCTTCTCGATTACCCAGGTCTCGATAGTCTTGAGGTTCATCGCGTCGTATTTCGGGTTCTTGCTGTGCAGCGTGTAGAAGTAGATCTGGCCGACGGGGCTCCAGTCGGTGCCCATCTGGGGGATGACGCCGGGGGGTAGAGCGACCTGCGAGAGACGCTCGAGAACGCGCTCGCGGTTCTCGAAGTTAGTGGTCGTCTCTCCGAAGACCATCTCCACTGTGGAGAGCCCGAAGAGCGACCAGGAGCGGACGTGGGCGATTCCAGGAATCCCGTTCATCACGGTTTCGAGCGGGATGGTGACCTGCTGCTCGATCTGTTCGGCAGAGATACCGGGCCACTGCGCGATGACGTCGACGTAGTTATTGGCAACATCCGGATAAGCCTCGACGGGAAGACGTTTGAAGGAGACGATGCCCCAGGCGAACAGCAGGATCGCGCCTGCCAGCACGAGAAAGCGATTTTGCAGGGCAGAATCGACTAGCTTACGAATCATTGCATCTCCGGTCGGACTTCCGATTGAGGGTCCCGGAGGATACGCGGACAACAACTCTGGCGTGGAAGTGTCGGCTGGCGTAAACTCCGTGGAGCAAAATTCCGGGCGCTATTTGAAGGAAATTTCCGGATCCCCGAATAGAGTGTAGGGTTGGTATCGTGCGCCGACGCCCGCTCTTCCGGACAGTTCTGCTCACATTTCGATATACCCGGTAACCGTTGGGTGACTATCAGTTCCGCTAGCCGCGGGATAGATACTGCCCTATCGATCGGTCATTTTTAGAGGGGTACGATGAGGACTGCGGCTTGGATAAGGGAGCGGGCCGAAAAGCCTATTTTTCAGGGCTCAGGACGTCATACCTTGAGCGCTGGGGACGGTCATGCCCGACCTTCGAGCAAACGGGGTGAAAACAACGTTGGCGCTTGTAACTGTTAATACAACTCTCGTAAAATTAGATGGCTGGATGAGGAGAAGCCAGCGTCGTATGTCAAACGGGCGATTCACTCTCTCTCTTTCAGTTCTATTGGGTGCGATCCTCGCCGTCCCCGTCTATGGGCAGCAAGCGACCCCAGCCAATTCGCAGCAATCGCCTGACTCGCAGAATCAGGATCCGCTGAAGCGGCAGCTTTCGGATAAGGAACGGTTCAAGCAGCAGAAGGAACTGAAGCAGGAGCTTCACGGCCCCTACAAGAAGTGGGTGGATGAGGACGTTCACTGGATCATTACCGACCAGGAGCTGAAGGCGTTCAAGAGCCTGAGCAACGACGAGGAGCGTGACTCGTTCATCGAAGCATTCTGGCAGCGGCGCAATCCGAATCCCGACAGCCCCGAGAACGAGTACCGCGAAGAGCATTACCGGCGTATCGCCTACGCAAACGAGCATTTCGCCGCCGGCAAGCCGGGTTGGAAGACCGACCGCGGCATGATCTATATCAAATACGGCAAGCCCGACGACATCGAATCGCACCCCAGCGGTGGCATGTACGACCGTCCGATGGACGAGGGCGGCGGGCAGACCACCACCTTTCCTTTTGAGACCTGGCACTACCGCTATCTCGAAGGAATCGGAGACAACATCAATATCGAGTTCGTCGATTCATGCATGTGCGGCGATTACCACATGACCATCGACCGCTCGGAGAAAGATGCGCTGCTCCATGTTCCCGGCGCAGGCCAGACGCTGTACGAGCAGCTCGGCATGGCCAAGCAGGCCGACCGGTTCAAGGGGGGGCTCGAGAGTCTCGGAGATGGCCCTATGTCGGCCGCCAACAACAGCAAGCAGTTCGATCGCCTGGAGCAATTTTCCAAGCTGCAGGCTCCTCCGGTGATCAAATTCAAGGATCTGGAGTCTTTCGTAAGCAATCACAAGCTCCTCACCGGCCCGGTGTTTCCCTTTGATGTGCGGACCGATTTTGTGAAGGTCACCGAAGACACTGTTCTTGTGCCGATTACCCTGCAGATCAGGAACCGGGACATCACGTTCAGCACGAAAGACGGCGTTTCCAAGGGAGAAGTGAATATCTTCGGCCGGGTCTCGACCATAACCGATCACATCGTTCAGACCTTCGAAGAAACGGTTCAGGTCCAGGAACCGGCAGAATTGCTGCCGCAGACCCTCGACCATTCCGATCTCTATTGGAAGGCGCTGCCGCTACGCCCGGGCCGATATCGCGTTGATGTGGCCATCAAGGACGTAAACAACCCCGATCATGTCGGAGTCTGGGCGCAGGGTATTACGGTTCCGAAATACGACGACGAGCGGCTGTCGGCGTCCTCTTTGATTCTTGCCGACAAGATGGAGCGGGTGCCCTCAAAACAGATTGGCACGGGCAACTTCATTATCGGCAACACCTACCTGCGGCCCCGGGTGACTGCCAATCCGGCCACTCCGGTCAGCTTTAAGCGCGATCAGAAGCTGAATTTCTGGATGCAGGTCTACAACCTGGGAATCGACGAGAAGAGCAAGCAGAACGCGGCGAGAATCACCTATCAAATCATTGATACCGCGTCTAACAAAACGCTTCTGGATACGTCAGAGGAATCGACGAGCCTGAGCGCAAACTCCGATCAGGTCACGGTGGAAAAGACCTTGCCACTTGCAAGTCTTCAGCCGGGGAAGTACCTTGTCAAAATACAGGTGAGGGACAGCGTATCGAAGCAGGAAATTGCGCAGTCGGCCCCTTTCACCGTTGAGTAAGCCGGTCCTGGATGATCTGCCGGAGAGCAGACATTTCCAAACTGTAGTTATTATTTTGGAAAGAACAGGCCAGGAAGCAATCGAACGATTGATTCAGTGAATCGCAGGTTCTCCAGTTTCGTCCCGGTTCTCGCGCTGCTTGCAGCCTTGGCTATTCCCGCCCACGCCGTGAACGACGGGGCGGTCAGCGGGGTGGTGCGAGACGCAAAGGGCACTCCACAGGTAGGGGCCCTCGTACAGCTTCTGCGGCTGGACCTTTCGGTCATCTGCGAAACCTTCACCGACGAGCACGGCCATTACGAGCTGCCCCGCGTGCTGCCCGGTATCTACGGAGTGAAGGCCACCGGATCGCTTTTCCTCCCTACCCTCCGGGAAGACCTGCATATTTCGGCCAGTTCCCGGCTCATCATCAACCTGACGCTCAACACGCTCTACGAGGCGTTTCGCTGGCTGCCGGCACAGCCGCGCCAGGCTGACGAGCCTCAGGATGAGTGGACCTGGACGCTCCGGCTCTCTGCAAACAGACCCCTGCTGCGGATGCTTGAGGATGGCCCGCTTGTCGTCGTGAGCGAAGCAGACGGGCAGAATCCAGCCCTGAAGGCGAGGGTAACCATCCGCGGAGGCGAGAGCGGCTTCGGCGATGGCGGTGTACACCACGGCTTCGAGATGCGGCGGTCGAACGACGATACCCGGCAGCTGATTCTTCGGGCCGATCTGAGCCAGTCCGAAAATACGGCGCTGAATACCGTGGTCGGGTACGAGCAGCAACTCGCTCACGAACGAACGGTACGCACGGTCGCCGCCTTTGTCGATCGCCCGGAGATTGCGAGCGGGCCCGGCAGCCAGGGCCTGCAGGCGATGGTCCTGCGCGGCGCTCAGACGATGAGCCTGACAGACGCAATTGAAGCAGAAGCGGGTAACGAGATCGAGGGCGTGCATATGGGCACGACCGAGTTCGTGAGCCACCCCTTCGCTAACCTGCGGGTTCATGCCGGAAATGCGATGCTTTCCTACGGGATCGCGACGGCTCCCGGCGTTCAGGAGGCGGATGCGATAGATCGCGCGAATACGCTTCCTCCGGCGATCGCCGAGCGGAATGGCCGACTGGTGATCGAGCAGGGGCTCCATCAGGAGCTTGGATATTCAGCCTCTGCCGGGAAGCTGCGCGTGCGCGTGACCGCATTCCGCGACCGGATGGAGCATCCACTGGTGAGTGGCGGAGGCATAATTTCGGCAACCGACTGGAAATCGGGCAACATGCTCTATGACTCGTCCACGGGCGCGCTACAGGTGGCCGCCACGGATTTCGACAGCGACGGAGCGATTGTCGAACTCAAGGAGTTGCTGCCCAGCAGTATGTGGGTTTCCTTGAAGCTGGGAACCGGCGATGCCCTCGTAATGGAATCAAGCGCTGCACCGGTATCCCTGGATAGCGCCCTTGCGAGCCTTCGGCCGAGACGGACGGAAATGATTTCGGCCACCTACGGCGGGAAGCTGCAACATGCCGGTACGCAGTGGCAGGCCTCCTATCAATGGCAGCAGCATGAGGCTGTGACCACGGTCGATCCATTCGATCCAAGCCTGCGCAATCCGTATCTCAGCTTTTACCTGCGTCAGCCGATCCGTTGCCGCGGAGTTCTTCCCAACGGCATGGAGGCGCTGATCGACGTGAGAAACCTGCTGGCGCAGGGATATCGGCCCTTCGTAACCAGCGATGGCAGCGTGCTCTACTTCGCGCAGGCCTCAAGAGCGGTCGAAGGCGGGTTGTCGTTCTCATTCTAGTGCTGCTGCTCAAAGCTCCAACTCTGTCATCCAGTTGTGTTATTCTTTTTTAGGCGCATGCGAATGCGCTCCTTCCCACTGCATCTGAATCGCCCTACGGCGGGTTCCTGGACGCGTAGCTCAACTGGCAGAGCATTCGACTCTTAATCGACAGGTTGTAGGTTCGATTCCTACCGCGTCCACCATTCCTAATTGGCGTTCTCTCTTCCGGTGCGCGACCCAAGAGGACCAGGTGCATTGGGAGGCAAATCGACCTCGGCTGTGGCACTTTAGGCTAGGGATGATTTCGGCCTTGAGCTCCAAATCGAATGTTGTTTCAGAGCAGCGGTACAACAAGTACATTGCCGGGGCGAAGCCTGATCTGAAATGCTGCTGTGGTGATGAGTCCCGGGCGCTCGACAGACCGGTTGTCTGTGAGGACCAGGGTAGGCATGTTCTTCTTCGTGCCCCTGCTTTCTGCCTCGCTCTGCATCTCACGCCACGCTCATGCCCAACAGCCGAGTCCCATCCAATTTACGAACTCGACGGCCGCTGCCGGGATCAAGTTTATTCACTTCAAGGGCAACAAAGGAATCTCCATCAACCGGGAGGAGTTCGGCCCTGGAGTCTGCGTGGCCGATTTTGACGCCGACGGTTGGCCCGATATCTATTTTGTGAATGGACGTGACCTGTACGACCGGGCTATCTCTGTTCGGAACGCCCTTTATCGCAACAATGGCGATGGCACATTCACCGATGTCACTGAAAAGGCCGGTGTACCTGGCACTGGTTACGGGATGGGATGCGTGTGGGGCGACTATAACAACGATGGGTTTCCCGATCTTTTTGTCACCCAGTACGGCCGCAATGTTCTCTACCGCAATAACGGAAATGGGACGTTCACCGATGTGACCGACATAGCCGGAGTTGCCGGGACCGAGTCTGGCGCATTTCATTCGGGTGCGACATTCTTCGACTATGATCGCGACGGCCGGCTCGATCTCTACGTGGGCAGTTACGTGTCGCTTGGTGACAAACGTTATTGCGACCTGGGCGGAGTGCAGAGCAGTTGCCCTCCCAGCGCTTACCGCGGCTCTGCCGACGCCCTCTACCATAACAACGGCGATGGTACCTTTACCAACGTTACAGCCAAAGCGAGAATCTATCAGCCCGAAGGTAAGAACCTTTCGGTAGGCGCGGCCGATTATGATAACGACGGCTGGCCCGACCTGTTCGTCGCCAACGATGGCCTGAAGGCTTATCTCTACCACAACAAGCGCGACGGCACGTTTGAGGAGATTGGCGCGCTCAGCGGCATGGCCTTCAGGGCGCATGGCGGCGTGATGGCTGCGATGTGCATCTCGCTTGGAGACTTCAATAACGACGGCTGGCTTGATCTATATATCTCCGATTTTCAGTTGGCCTCCGACCACATCTGGCTGAATGACGGAAAGGGCTTCTTCGACGAAGTCAGCGATGAGTCGGGAATCACGAGTGCCACCCATGACGTCCTGAGCTTCGGAGGAGGTTTTCTTGACTACGACAACGATGGCTGGCTCGATATCTTTATCGCTAACGGCCACGTTTATCCCGAAGTTGAGCAGGCCTCGCCGGGGACGCACTACAAACAGCTGAACTCGCTGTTTCACAATGAACACAACGGCAAGTTTGTGGATGTGAGCAAATCGGCCGGGAATGGGTTTGATATTCCTTATGCGGGCCGGGGAGTCGCCTTTGCGGATTTTGACAATGACGGATTCGTCGATGTTGTGGTCGCCAATAATGGAGATGCGCCTCTGTTACTGCATAACAGCGGAGGCAACGGGAATCACTTCCTGAATTTCAAACTTGTGGGCACTAAGAGCAATCGAGACGCGATAGGGGCTCGGATACGGGTTCTCGCTGGTGGCATGTCGCAAATTCGAGAAATTGCAGGCGGCGAAAGCTACCTTTCGCAGAGCGATTTGCGCGCGAATTTCGGGCTGGGAAAAAGTGCTCGTGCTGAAGCGGTCGAGGTCAAATGGCCCAGCGGTCTGCTACAAACATTCCGCAACGTGGAAGCTGACGAATTCTACGTCATCGAGGAAGGCACCGATCGGCTGAACATCCAGCGATTTGCAAGCCGCCCAGGAGCAACTCTTCCGCGGTCTAAGATGGTTCCTACCGAAACGAATCATTTATTTGACAGCATAACGCCGCGTCAGATCGGGCCCTGACTCTCAGACCGCCATTTGGGTCGCTGACGCAGCAATGGTCTTGACGCCGCGCAGGTCGATCTTTCCCGTGCCCAATACGGGCAGCGCATCAACATGCACGAACTGATTGCCGCGTGGCTTCCACAGGGCCGGCAAGTCGCATTTCGATAATCCATCGAGGACAAGGGTGAGCTTATCTTCTGTTAGCGTGTGCACCACCAGAATCCGTTCGCCTTTTTTCTCGTCAGGCAGTGAGGTCACCGCGAAGATCTGTTCGGTTGCGCCCGCAAGCTCATGAAGCTTGTCCTCGATCTTGACGTGCGGCACCATTTCGCCGCCGATCTTGCTGAAGCGGGAAAGGCGATCGGTGATGCTCAGAAATCCGTCTTCCTCCATGTGCGCAACATCGCCCGTCGTGTACCAGCCATCGCGAAGGACCTCCGCCGTCTTCTCAGGTTTGCCCAGGTAACCCTTCATCACGTTCGGGCCTTTTACCAGAAGCATTCCGGCCGTTCCGGGCTCGAGAGGAAGGCCAGTTTCGAGATCGACGATGCGTACCGACACACCCGGGAGAGGGTGCCCGATTCTGCCGCGTCTCGCGCCCACCTGACGAAATCCCGGCGCGCGAAAGTCGCGGGCGTTGACCGTTACAACCGGAGAGCACTCGGTGCACCCGTAGCCTTCGAGCGGCCGAATCCCGAACGTGTCTTCAAAGGCCATCGCAACTCGATCGGGAAGTTTTTCAGCGCCTGCCAAGACAAATTGCAGGCTGCCAAAGCTTTCCGGAGTGCAGCGCCGCAAATACGTCTGCAGGAAAGTCGGCGTGGCGATCATAAAAGTTACTCGGTACTTCTCAATTAATTCGCCGATTATGCCCGTATCGAACGGGTTGGGATGATAGACCACGCCTACACCGTTGACGGCCGGCAACCATAGGGCTGCCATAAAGCCGAAGGAGTGGAAGAACGGAAGAATGCCCAGAATCTTGTCCTGGCCTCCAAGCATGAACACCTGCGAGACCTGCTGAATATTCGAGGTGAGATTGAAGTGCGTCAGCATCACCCCTTTTGGATCGCCCGTACTCCCGCTTGAAAAAATTACGGTTGCCAGGTCGTCGACGGTGCGCTTCGATGCGCTTTTGCGCGACCCGATGGCCAGGCGCAACACGGCCTTTGGAGCGAAGCAGCCGAGCAAAAATGCAACGATCTTTTCAGAGAAGCGCGGCTTCTGAAGCACCTCTTCCAGAAACAGCGCTTTGCCGGGAATCTCCAGTTTCGGAAATCGCTCGACGAACGCCTTCGATGTGATGACCACCTCAAGGCCGCATTGCCGAGCACACGCCGCGATCACCTCACTTGATGCGGTGTAATTCAGGTTTACTGGAATGCGGCCAAGCATGGCGAGCGCATAGTTGGTCAGCGCTCCACCCACGGACGGCGGCAGGAGCAGGCCCGTCATCTCCTCTTGGCCGATCTGCGAATGCAGGCGGCGTGCGATGTAAATTGTCTTGATCAGGGCTGAGCCGAAGGTGACTCTTGCTGTCTTGCCGTCAGCCATCATGAAGCGGAAAGGGACTCGCCGTGCCGTTCCCACGAAGGCACGATCCAATGTCTTCATCCGCCGCTTACGTTGCTCGAACGCGTCGGCCTGCAGCTCCTGGACAGCCTGACGAACCTCAATGGCCGACGATGACGCAGGCATGGGCATCCCGAAACTCACCGTGACCGGATACGGTATATGCCGCGGCATCTTCCAGAGGAAGCGTCCGCGGTCGAAGCTGAAAATGCTCCCCCAGACGCCGTCGAGACTCACGGGAATAATCGGCTTCTCAACGCCTTTCATGATTCGTTCCAGCCCGCGCCGGAACGGCAACAACTGTCCGGTGCGCGTAATCTGACCTTCGGCGAATATGCAGACGATTTCGTCCTGGCGCAGCGCTTCGCTTGCTGTGCGCAGCGATCGGATCATTTCGCGCGGCCGCTGTTCGCTTGAGATCGGGATGGCCTTTAACGCTGCGGCAAACGGCCGGATCAACGGGTGGTCGTAAATGCCCTTGAACATCAGAAAGCGGATAGGTCTGTCTGTCGAAGCGATCAGCAGCAGCGCGTCAACGAACGACATGTGGTTGCAGACCAGCAAGGCCCCGGTTTTCTCCGGAAAATGGTCACGCCCGAGCACCTTGACCCGATAAAGAGTGTGGGTCAGGAAAAAGAGCATCAGGCGGCCGAACCACTCCGGAAGAAGCATCAGTACATACACAGTTCCGGCGGCAGTGATGAAGGAAGACGCGACGATCACGCCGCGCGGATTGAGGTGAATGAACCTTGTGAAGACGTAATAGACGCCCGATGAGAGTGCGATTCCGACAAACGAAAGCAGGTTTGCAGCGGCGATAATGCCGCCCTTGTCCTTCTCCGCAGGCCGATGCTGAATCAGCGCGTTGACCGGAACAGCGAAGAAGCCCGCCCAGAAGCCAAGCAGGCTGAGCAGCACGGCTGAGCCCAGCAGGCCCACATGCATAGTGCCCAGCGCCAGCCCGGTGCAGGTCATTCCGATCGAGCCGAGCGGAATCAGTCCATACTCGATCTTGTTTCCGCTCACAATTCCGGCGATCATGCTGCCCACGCCGATGCCGACAGCGAGCGCGGCATTCAGATAGCCGGTCTTGGCCTGTCCTATATGCAGAATGTCCGGCCCGTACACAACAACCGTGGAAAACAGCAGCGAACCGAGGAACCAGAAATATGCATTGCCGATGACGGCGAGAAAGAGCGGCCGGTCCTGCCGCATCAACCGAATCTGCTGCCACAGGTCCCCCACAAAGTTGAGGTGGAATTTCTTCTCCGGAGCTGCGGCCGGAACGCGATCGATGCCCAGGCTTGTGCAGAGTCCCGCGACGGCGAGGGCCAGTAAAACATAACCTGCGTACACCTCGTGGCCGCGCCAATGCTCGGCCATGGTCGCGCCAGTAATTGTGCCGACGATGATTGCCAGGAAGGTTCCCAGCTCAATGACACCGTTTCCCCACGACAGGCGCTTCGCAGGGAGTAACTCCGGGAGGAGTCCATATTTCGATGGGCCGAAGAGCGCGGCCTGAGTAGCAACCAGGCCGAGAGCAACAAGAGCAAGCATGCGCGAGTGCATGGCCAGTCCCACCGTTGCCAGCACCATCGCTCCGATTTCCATCGCCTTGGTCCACAGCGTGACTTTCTGCTTGCTGAAGCGGTCCGCCAGCCACCCCCCCGTCATGCTGAAGAGCACAAACGGCATGGAAAACAGAAATGTGACCATGGAGACAAAACTGTCGCGTTCGCTCTTCGCCAGCCCCATGCCGACGATCATCGACAATAAGAGGTTGCGCAGGATGTTATCGCTGTATGCGCCTTGAAACTGAGTGACGATCAGCGCCCAGAATCCGCGCTCGCTTTGTACCTGGTGGCCCGTGGAAGAAAGGATGTCGGTATTTTCGTTTGTGGCAGTCGTGCCCATAAACGCTCCGGGGGGAAGTGTGCCGGATTATAGCTCCATGTTTGTATGTCTGCGTTAGAAAGCTCGCCCCAAGTCCCTGCCGCGTTCACCAGCATTCAAGAGATCCATATCTTAACGCCTGAAAGATTCGCCCTCTGCAGCCCGTGAATTCCGTGGAGCAGCCATTTCGTATTTCAAGTGAGCCTACCATGGAAATTCATATCCCAACCGCTCCGACCCTCCAGAATCCAGGTTGTGCACCCTGATCACTGGCAGAATCCTGGAGATCGCGGCCCGTAGGAGCGCAGTGTCTGGCTTCGAACGAGACGGTGGATCTCATTACTAAAGTGCTGTGGAACCGATAGAACTGGTGGTCAACTTCACCTTTCTTATATAAGGTAAAAATACTCGAAAAGTTCACATAGCAACTCCCCCGCTCTTTACTGATCTTTCTGCCTCCTGCACGTTCTCCAGCATGCGCTAACAAACTGATGGGGAATGGAAAATGGAAAACCGGATTTCAGTTTTGAAGGCATTTCTACTGCTTGGTGGAGTCGTCTCATTGTGTGGCATGTCTTTTGAAGTAGGCCGTGTCTCAGCGGAGGTGAAGAGGCCAGCATTGCACGCCATCGAACAGATGAATGAGCTCGATCGGCTCGAAATGGAGACAAAGGCGCAGAAGTAACTCGGATCTGGTGTGCACCTCGCTCAATACTGACCGGAGTGATTCCCTCGGTTCGCTTCCTCGTCTACCATGCTTGCTATGGAAACAACGGTCGACAGAGCGAAAGAAATGGCGGCACAGCGCAGCCTCGAGTTTATCCGTGACGGCATGGTTGTCGGGATGGGATCGGGCACCACGGCCACGCACTTCATCAAGCTCCTCGGAGCGCGGGTAAAACAGGGACTGAAAGTGCGCGGGATTCCTTCCTCACGAGCAAGCGATGAGCTGGCGAGGTCGCTCGGGATTCCGGTGATTGATTTTCACTCCGCTACCCAGATCGATGTGACCATCGACGGCGCTGATGAGGTCACGCACAAGCTCGATCTAATCAAAGGCGGAGGCGGCGCGCTGCTCCGCGAAAAAATCGTGGCGAGCGCCTCGAAGCTCTTCGTGATTGTGGCGGATTCGAGGAAGCTGGTCGACCGGCTCGGTAAATTCCCTCTACCTGTGGAAGTAATTCAATTGGCCGCGCCTCTCGTAGCGAAAAAGCTGGAGGCTGTGGGCGTGCACCCTGCAGTAAGGAAGACAGCGGCGGGTGAAGATTACATCACCGACGAAGGCAACCTGATCCTCGACTGCGCATGCGGCGAAATCGATAATCCGCAAAAGTTAGCTGCGGAAATACGAGCAATGGTCGGGGTCGTCGAGCACGGTCTTTTCCTCGGCATGGCAAACGTCGCACTGATAGCAACCGAGACCGATGTGAAGGAACTGGCGCGCTGAGGAGTAGCTCGCTCCGCGCAAGGTCTATCGTCAGACGTGACGCGCAGCAGCAACAAGATCGGCGATGAACAGTTGTCGCTCTCGTTCGCGGTCGTCGTCAGTCTGCGCGCGGAGAATCGACGAAGGATGCACAGTGGCGACAATGGGCGGGTATCCCGCAACGTCCATGATTCTCCCCCGATTTTTCGTGACGCGAAACGACGGACCCAGCAACGATTGAGCCGCAGTCGACCCGAGGCATACGATCAGCCTGGGTTTCACCGCTTCGATCTCCGCCGTGAGCCAAGGCCGGCATGCCGCGATTTCCCGCATGCTCGGCTTTTTGTGAATACGGCGCTTCCCGCGCGGCTCCCACTTGAAGTGCTTGACGGCGTTGGTTACATAAGCCGCCTTGCGATCGATCCCGGCCTCAACCATGCAGGCATCCAGCAGGCGTCCAGCCGGACCCACGAATGGCTGCCCGGCCATGTCCTCCTGATCGCCGGGCTGCTCTCCTACGAACATGATGACCGATGAGGGTCGTCCCTCACCGAAGACGGTTTGTGTGGCATTACGGTAGAGATCGCAACCGCGGCAATCCTTGGCGGCTTCTCCGAGCGAATGCAGGTCGTGACGTTGCGGAAGAAAGTCGAGCGCAGAGTTTCTTTGTTGAACCGGCGGCATACTGCGTTCGATGCCGCTCGGGCGTGGCAGCGTTCGGCAGAAGTCCCGGCCTCGTTTGAATGCGAGGCCGGGATACCCGTGTCAGGCAGCAGCCACTTTCCCGGTAGTTCCGGCAGAGGGATTCACCTTGTCGGAGATCTGCGTGAGCAACTGATCAGCGTGCTTCTCTTCGTTAAGGGTCTGCTCAAGCATCTGAGCGTGGCCGGTTTCGCCGAGAATCTGCGCCCAGTTCCGGAGCGTGCCATAGGAAGCCATCTCGAAGTGCTCGACCCGCTGGCCGGCCGCGATCAGCAAGGCATCACGGACGGAGTCGTCGTGGACATCCGAGATCATGGACTCAGCTTCATCGACCATCGAATCCAGGACTTTGCATTTGATGTCGTCGGTATCATCAGCGGCTTCGCTTAGTATCTGCTCCAGCCGCTGGACATGTCCTTCCGTTTCCTGCAGGTGGGACTGGAAAGCTTGTCTCAACTGCGTATCGGTGGACTTGTCGATCATTTTGGGCAGGGCATCTGTGATCTGGCGCTCGGCCGATAGCATGGATTTCAACTGGTTGACGTAGAGTTCGCGAAGACTGTCGATATTGGCGGAAAAGAACTTCATAGAACGATCTCCTCTTGATCGAAGTTGTGTGTGCCGCGCGTTCTGGCATCGCGGGTTTCGGGAAGGTTTTCCATCTCTTCTAATGCTCCCTGGGGAGCCCCGTTTCGATGGGGGAGTTGCGGCAAAGCCGAACGGGTCCGGGCGGGATCGCGTAGTCCGCAACCACTGGCATTGGAAACTGGGCAATTGAAAGCGGCTTCGAAAATTGCTCCGCAGCGGCGTATGGCATTTCATTGAAGTGGTCTCCGGATCAGAAATGCGCACCGGTGGACTCGCAGACCAGTCCCTCCTGACAGCAGCAACTACTAGTCTGGTGGATGCATTCACCCGGGAAAAAGGAAGCCTTGGGATGGAAGGGCGGTGCGGCGAACGCGCGCGCGTCAGGCTCGAGACATGCTATACGCCGGCTGCGTTTCGATCTGCTTCACCGGCTTGTGAGCCGGTAGAATCACCCGGAAGGAAGTGACGGTCATCTCGGGATTACGAAGGCTGCGGAAGCGAATGGAGCCATCGTACTTCTGAATGATTCCCTTGCTGATCCACAATCCCAGGCCTGTGCCTTTGGCGGCTTTTGTTGTAAAGAAAGGCTCAAATAGGTGTTTCGCGTGGTCCGGGTTGATGCCGCTGCCGGTGTCAGAAACTGACACCGCGATTCTTCTCTCCCCGGCTGCATGCTCGTCATCCCTGACCGTTAGTCGCATCCTGCCGCCTGATGGCATCGCCTGAATTGCATTCGAGATAAGGTTCATGAATACCTGCCTCATCTCACCCGGGTATCCCTGTACCGTCGCTTCGGTGAGATAACACTTTTCGACGGCAATATTCTGCAACAGAATATTGCGCGACTGCAGTTCCAGAACGTTGTCGAGCACCTCGGAAATCGAAACCGCCACAGGTTGCTGAGACTCCCGGTAGAAGCTGAGAGTCTGCTTC
>JAFAMZ010000071.1 GCA_019232935.1 Silvibacterium sp. | reverse complement strand
GTTTCATCAAGATGGTCGATAGCCCTGTTCAAGGGGCCCTGAACTCCCAATACTTCGCCTTCACGATCGCCCACCAGATCTCTAAACTCCGTCATTGGGATCAGCTAAGCGTCGGAATTAAAGCGCATAGATTTTGCAAGCAATTTGCAAGCACGATCGGGCATTCTGGCACTTTCTTCACTTTCGTCACCATGTGGATTGTGTAAGTTGCAGATTCCATTAAACTAAAGAGACTCCGATCCCGTCTCTGGCCACCATCTCTCCAACTCAGCACACATCGCACGCGCTCTCGCCTTGGAGCGTAGCTCAGGGGAATGACCGCGGCCCTCGCAAGGCCGGCGTCGGCCGTTCGGTCCAAATGAAAGATGGACGCACTGAACGAGTGGAAGGGGCGCCGGCATCCTGATGCAAAAAACCGGAAGATCGGATTGGGAAGACAACAGAGGGCCGTCATTTTGGAAAAGGCAAGGCATTCTTTAGTATTGACTCACTTCGCTCCGGTAGCTCGTCCAGCCTGATTGCAGATGAAATGTCCCGCGTTGTATGCTTTCGCCGAAGTATCAGGGGTTCATTATGTGTGACAACAATGTCGGAGTTGCAAAGCGTCTGGACCTTGAGAGCATTTCAAAGGACATCGCCGCCCTTGTGAAGCAGTTAGACAAAGAAGTCGAGGGAAATGTCCATACGCACGAGCTAAAAAAGATTGAAGAGAAGGTCCAAAAGATTATTAAAGGCTAGCCCAATTCGTTCCGCAGGCGATGTCGAGCCGACATCAATGTAGGCGTGTGTGATGGTTCTCCTCATGCCGGAACATAACTGGACCTCAGACCGACTCATTCGCCGTCCGTGGCCACACCTGATCCTGGACAATTTCTTGTCCAGGGAAGTTCTGACACAGTCCCTTGCTGAGATTAGTTCTGAATCGTATGAATATGAAATCGAATATCGAGGAACAGGGCGAATCGAATTCTCTCTCCTGAAGAGCGAAAGTTTATGGCGTGCCATATATTCGAGGCGAACGGTTGACCTTCTATCTTCGGCTTTTGGTGTAAGGATCAGACTCAATAAGGACAACATGGTCCAACTCCGGCGTATGAATGAGGACACTCCAGAGTTTCCATTGCACAATGACTTTACATCGAGCCAGGATTCGATCGCGACTTTCCTTTATCTGAGTCGCGGCTGGACAGAGAAATGCGGTGGACGTCTCCTGCTGTTCAGATCTGACCAGGACTCAAGTCCGTCAGCCGCCATTGAACCTATAGAGAACAGGTTCATAGCGTTTCGCACGAAGGCTTCCCATTGGCATTCCGTCGAGAGGGTAAATGGATGGGAACGGCTCAGTGCTCTATCCTTGTGGGACATCGAAGCTCCTGAAGTATCTGGCTAATTCAGTCGCTGCTGCCAAAGCCGCAGGGCGGTAACCGTTCCAGCAAGCTTCAACAAAAAAGCCGGTTTTTGTCGAGTTCTCGGTGCGCCGAGTACTGTCCGATACGGCTGGCCGGTGCCGATCTTTTGCCGGCTTTCAGGAACTCGTGGAACCGAGTAGAGACCGCGCGGCCAGAACTACCGCCTCGTCCAGTGCCATCTGATAGCATGGGGCGCTGTATCCGCCTGAAGACATGGACCGGATAACACATATCGCATCAGGAGTCGCATCATGGCCCTATCCAGACGGGACTTCGCCAAAAGATGTGCCTTGGCTTCGACAGGAACTGCTTTCGGCCCCGCATTCAAGGCGCTGGCCCAGGTGCAGGGCGAGCATTATCAGACAAGTGGCCACCCCGTTGCATGCATTCAGGACACCGAAACGGCCGCGCAAAAGAACGAGCGCATGCGCTGGTTCCGGGAAGCGCGGTTCGGCATGTTCATTCACTGGGGCCTCTATTCCATCCCCGCAGGGCGCTGGAACGGCAAAGACATTCCGTGGATAGGCGAGTGGATCATGAATACCGCCTCGATTCCAGTTGCACAATACAAGGCTCTCGCGTCCCGGTTCAATCCCACCGAGTTCAGCGCGGCAAGCATCGTTGGCCTCGCCAGATCGGCGGGGATGAAGTACATCGTGATCACCTCGAAACATCACGACGGATTTGCCATGTTCGCGTCAAAAGCTAATTCGTTCAACATCGTCGACGCAACGCCATTCAGGCGCGATCCTCTGAAGGAACTCGCCGGCGAGTGCCGAAAGCAGGGAATCAAGCTCGGTTTTTATTATTCCCAGGACCAGGATTGGACGGCGCCGGGCGGTGCAGCCCTCAAGACCGGCGACCACAAGCCGCCAACATATCACTGGGATCCGGCACAGGATGGGAGCTTTGCCGAGTACCTCGAAGTCAAGGCGATCCCCCAGATCGAAGAGTTACTGACGAACTACGGGGAATTCCCTGCAATCCTGTGGTTCGATACGCCCACAAAGGACATGACACCCGAGCTCGCAGGCAAAATTGTTTCCGTGCTCAATCAGCATCCGAAGCTGATCTGGAACAACCGTCTTGGCGGCGGCTACTTAGGAGACACAGAGACCCCCGAGCAATACATCCCCGCGCGTGGCTATCCCGGCCGCGACTGGGAATCCTGCATGACCATGAATGAAACCTGGGGATATAAGCAGGCCGACACCAACTTCAAGAGCACAGAGACCCTGCTGCGAAATCTGATCGACATCGCGAGTAAAGGCGGCAACTATCTGCTCAACATAGGACCCACCTCAACCGGCGAGGTGCCGGCTGCAGAGGCAGATCGCCTTCGAGACATGGGCAAATGGCTGGCGGTGAACGGCGAATCCATCTATGCGACCCAACCAACCCTGTTCGGCGCTGAAGCGGGTGAGTTTTCGGCGACGGAGAAGGACAGCGAAGGCAAACCGAAGTTCATCCCAGGATGGAAGTGGAGATCGACCACTACTGCTAACAAGATCTATATTCACCTGTTCGAATGGCCGGGCTCCACATTCAACCTCGACAGCGTTCCGCGTCGGGTTACCGGTGCATATCTTCTGGCGGACAGCGATCGCAAGCAACTCAAAATGACGAAGAGTGGCAATGGGATCGATGTGGCACTGCCCGAAAGAGCTCAGGACCCAGTAGCTACCGTCCTGGTGCTAACGACAGCGTAATCACCGCACCACCGCCCTTCGATGCGAATGAGTCGAATACAGATTTCTCCAATTCGCCACTCCGGCAGTTACGTTTGTAGCAGCAATATGAAATACCTGATTCTCTTTGCACTGCTCGCCGGCATAAGCGCTACTGCAACCGGAGCGCTCTGTCAGGAAGCGCCTACGGGGGATCAGAACCCCGCCCAGCAGCCGAAGCCATATCAGAAAATGACCGCGGAAGAGCGTGCTGCTTCCACCCGCGCGTTTCTAGGTTTGGGCGCAGTCCCCGATAAAGCCGCCGCTGCACTCGGTGCACCGCTATTCAATGCGAACTGCGCCGTTTGTCATGGACGGCAGGCTCGCGGCGCGATGGGTCCGAGCCTGATTACCTCAGACGAAGTGCTTGGCGACGATCATGGAGAAAAACTGGTTCTATATCTCAAAGACGGGCGCCCGGGCAAAGGCATGCCTTCTTTCGCAGCAATGCCCGACGAGCAACTGAAGGAGATTGCCGAGTTTCTGCATCTTCAGGTCGAAGACATCGCGAATCGGGGGGCCTACCATGTGCTGAATATCCTCGTCGGAAATGCCGCGAAAGGACAGGGCTATGTTGAGGCCCACTGCATGTCCTGCCATACGACGCAGACCTTCGCGCATATCGGGAGCAGATTTCGCTCTTCCGAGCAGTTGCAGAAAGGCTGGATCTGGCCGCCCCGCACTGGGGAAGATTCACTCGCAATCACCGCTACCGTAAAGATGCCCACCGGCAGCACCATAACCGGACACGTCACGCAGGTGAGCGACTTTCGCATCACCGTCGTGGACCAGGCCGGCCAGACGTATGTCATCGAGCGCGGCCCCGGCGTGGAAGTTCAGATCAACGATCCGCTCGCGGCTCATCAGAAGTGGATCATGACCCTCACGAGCGAGGACATGCACAACGTGACCGCGTACCTGGAGACGCTGAAGTGAGATTGGCAGGCAGCATATGCGCGACTCTCGCGACTGCCATCCTCGCGAGCCTGGCGCCTCCTGGTGCGCACGTTTCGATTGACCCCAATGCGATCGGCAAAACCCCAACCATCAGTTGGACCACCTTTAACGGCGATTACAGCGGGCAACGGTACAGCACACTGACGCAGATCGCGCCCTCCAATTTGAACCGGCTCGGTCAGCAATGGATTTTCAGGATTACCGAGGTTGGTGCGCAGCGGGGCGCGCCCGTGCCTATCATCAAATGCACGCCGCTTCTGGTTGACGGCGTTCTGTACATCACCATTCCTGACCACGTCTGGGCGATTGATGCTCGAACCGGAAGTCAGTTGTGGCGCTACGACTGGGTCGACCACGGTGGTCATCTCGTCGGCCAGCGCGGAGTCGGAATATGGAAAACGACCGTTTTCTTCCTCACGCCGGACAATTGGCTGATCGCGCTCGATGCCAATACTGGACACGAACTTTGGAGGAAGAACTACGCTGACGCGCGCAAACAGTATTTCTCAACGGCCGCTCCTCTGGTCATCAGGAACCACGTCATCGTAGGCGTCGGCGGCGACGCCATGGACATGCCCGGCTTCCTCGATTCATTCGATCCCGAGACCGGCGATTTGCAGTGGACGTGGTGGTCCACTCCGCGCAAGGGCGATCCAGCCCTGAAAACCTGGCCGAATGAGGCCGCGTCCGACCATGGCGGCGGCATGACCTGGATGCCTGGCACCTACGATCCTGAACTGAATCTGCTTTACTGGCCGACGGGGAACACGAATCCAGTATTTGCTGGACAGGGGCGTCCCGGGGCGAATCTGTGGACGGAGTCCATTGTCGCTCTCGATCCCGATACAGGGAAGTTGAATTGGTATTTCCAGGTCTCGCCCCACGACACACATGACTTCGACAACACGACGGCCCCAATCCTGTTCGATAGGGTCGTCGACGGCAAGCCTCGTAAGCTGGTGGCACAGGCAGCGCGCAACGGGTTCTTCGTCACGCTCGACCGGGTGAATGGCAAATATCTGGTTGTGAAACCCTATGTGCCGCTCGATTATTCCTCGGGCCTCTCGCCGCAGGGAGAACCCATCCCAATTCCTGACAAAGATCCGTCGGTCGGTGGTTCGATCAACATCGTGAATGCGACGAACTGGCAGGCTCCGGCCTATAGCCGGAAAACTGGTCTGGTCTACGTCAATTCCGTCGAAGGCAAAGCCATCTACTACCTGACCGACGACAGCGCCCAGCCTTCCGGCTATGGTGGCACTGGAACTGGAATCGGCCATCTGAACCGCGTGCTTCAGGCCATCGATCCGCTCACGGGAAATGCAGTGTGGAGGCACGTATATCCGAACCTTGATGACGCCCCAACAACCGTCGGCCCTAGCATCCTTACGACTGCAAGCAACTTGCTTGTCACCGGCGACGACCAGAAGAATCTAATCATCTACAGCGCCGACAGGGGCGAGATTCTTTGGAATCGCGAACTCGCCGCTAACGAATCCGGAGGAATAATTTCTTACATCCTCGCCGGCAGGCAATATATCTTGTTCGGAGCAGGCGGCACTCTCTACGCATTCACCCTTCAGGATAAAAACCAATGATTATCGACCTGACTGGCCGTACGGCAGTCATCACCGGCGGAAGCCGCGGTCTGGGCGAGGCCATGGCGAAGGCTCTGTCTGAATCCGGAGCGCGGGTCGCTCTGGTGGCGCGTGATACCACACGCCTCAATCGCGTGCGTAATGCAATCATGGAAGCGGGCGGGACCGCCGAAATCTTCATCGCCGATGTAACCCAGGAAGACCAGATCGCCGAAATGGCAGAGGCCGTGCGTCAGAGATTCGGCCACCCGCAAATTCTCATCAACAACGCCGGAACAAATATCCGGAAGAACCTGGTGGACTTTACGTTGGAAGAGTTCCGCAGCGTTCTTGACTCGAGCCTCATCTCGACCTTTCTGATGTGCCGCGCATTCGTGCCCGGTATGAAGGGCTCCGGTTATGGCCGCATCCTGAATATGACCTCGATCATGAGTCATGTGTCGCTGCCGGCGCGCAGTGCTTATTCTGCGGCGAAGGCTGCGCTTCTCGGCCTCACACGCGCGTTGGCACTCGAACTCTCGAGCGACGGCATCACCGTGAACGGAATCAGCCCCGGGCCCTTCGCAACAGATATGAATGCCCCCGTCATCAATAATCCCGAAGCCAACGCGCAGTTCCTTGCCAGCCTGCCGATCGGACGATGGGGAAAGGTCGAAGAGATCGGCACGCTGGCATGCTATCTCTGTTCCGATGCCGCAGGGTACATCACCGGAACCGACATTCTCATCGATGGCGGCTGGACGGCAAAATAAGAGGCGGGCCTACTTATTCGCCGGCTGCGACTGCGTCCGCAAAGGATGCGCCGGCACATAGTCGACCAGTGAATCGACCGGCTTTTTTCCGGCCCACGCAATCCCGCGCAGCAGCATCTGCTGAATTTGAGGATTCGTAAAGTTTGCATACTCATGCCCCTGCATCCAGACAAATGCCCTCGCTGGCTGGCCGCCGGAAACCGTATGTTCGTAAGTCCAGATCTGCGGCACGACCTCTCCCTTGTGCGTCCCCGCACTCGGCGTGCCCGCTATGACTGCCGTTGCCAGCACATGCACGCGGGGATCGTGCGCCCATGTCATGTTGAAAAATGCCTCGTCGAAAATAGTGAAGTTCGACATGCCTTTCATAATCGGGTCGGCAGGATCAACCACCGTGTAGGCGACAGGTCCATCCAGCGTGTAGTTCACCTCGCCGTGCTTCTTCGCGCCGCCCAGCAGAGTAGCGAAATAGGCAGGATCTGGACCGCATAGTGAGTCATGGATACTGACCACTCCGCCTCCGCGCTTGACGTAGGCCTCAAGCGCGGCTTTTTCCTCGTCGCTCAAATACCCTGCGTCACCCTTGTAAATAATCACCACATCGGTATGTTCCAGATCAGCCGCGCGCGGCGCATGCAAAGCCCCATCCACGATTGCTCCGTGCTCGGTCAGCAGCTTGCTCCAGTCAGCCAGAAACTGAGGATAGTCATGCTGTCCCGGATAGTGCGACTTGAGGCCAGCCCATAGATAAATGTGCATCCCTTGGGGATTTTGGTCCCAGGGGCGCGGTGCTTGCGCGTTGGCGGTCATCTTAGCCTGACCTCGTGTCTGCTGTGCGAGCATAGCGAGTAGTGCAATTGGGAGAGCAAAAGCCAAAATCTGTAATCGCGCACAGTTGCGCCGAACGTTCTTCTCGCAGAGATGATGTTCGAGGACGATATAGCCGCACTCCTGTAAGGCCGATCGCATTCCCAGGAGCATCTAGTCAGGCCCTCACAGGCACGGCTCCTTGAAATGGGGATCTGTGGAACCAGCACGTCAGGAAAGACGCACCTGAATCCGGATTTTAGGCTCTTTGCTCAAAATGCGCGCACCTGCTCGATGTGCGTCACCTATTCACACCGGCAACTCTGCTTCCTGATCAAGCCCGACAGGAAATCTCCTGAGCATTCTCTTAGCAAATTCTCGATCGGATTGGTGGCGGAGGGCAGAATCGAACTGCCGACCTACGGGTTATGAGTCCGTCGCTCTAACCATCTGAGCTACTCCGCCGGGCGAGTAAGACACTCTCAATGATAATGCATCCCACAGGTTCACGGATCGCAACCGCAGTCTCGTGGCGGGTTCGCTTCCAAAGGCACTGGCTTTAGCCAGCAGGTAAACGCCTCATTGAAAAGTGGGGCTATGGCGCCTGAGGGAAGAAGTTCTTTTTACAGCACCTGGCGAGGCAAGAGCGTCACTTTGGCGCTTCCTGAGCCGCAACTCTCTCTTCTGGTCTTACGGGCGGATTCAGGCTGCGCAGGTAAGTGACAATCTGCCAGCGCTGCGGTTCGGGCAACCCGCCCCAACTTGGCATGCTTTTGTACATCTGACCGTTCTTGATGATCCAGGCAATCTCGCCGTCCGTGGCGGCGGCGAGACGTTCGCTGCGCAAGCTCGGCCGTGAGCCTTTCCCTTGCGCTTCCGCCCCGTGGCATTTGGCGCAGTTGTTGCGAAAGAGATTCTCGCCTGCTGCCGCAGCGCCAGGTTGGCCCGCAAAGGGGTTCACGCGCTCGCGGTCCGCCTGCGGAACTTTCTTCAACCACGAACCGTCTGCAGCGGCGAAACAGAATGCTGAGGCGGCGATCAGCGCCGCAACCGTTAAAATGCGGCCCTTCATCTCGACCTCCGAAACCAGTCCCGGAATTGCGAAACTTCGTAGGACATCCCGAAGCGCCAGAGCACCGTGGCGGAATTGTCATTGAGGCCGAATTCAGGCGAGAACCTGTAGGTAAATCCACCGGGCGTGTTGAACGCCAGGGTCGGTGCTGCGTATTGCTCGGTGTGGCTCAGCCCGAACCCATATCGCGTGCCCAGCCCACCGAAGAGCTCTGCTCCCGCCGAAAAGTTTTGACGGCAGAAAGTGCATGCCCTTTCGCTTCCCCGAAGGCTGAGCGGCCGCGAGGCCGCAACAGCGTACCCGAACTCCCAGGGCATCGGGTGGTTCAGCTCCTTTTCCGTGATGAAGTTTTCCGAGAAATTCCAGCCCCTCACGTTGCTCGACAGAATCAACTTACCTTCAAATGAGCGCACGATGTACTGTCGAAGGACTGCGTTAGGAATCGCCAGGTCGGCGGCGCTGCTGTTTCCCGTAATTTCAAGATAGCTTTTGTCCGCCCCATTCACATCCTCGTATTCGATGTAGATCACAGGGTTGATCCAGTAATCGCGGGGCAGCGGGCGGAACCGGTTTTCCCAACGGAAGCCCGTGAAAACTGACGAGTCGGACTGCGTAGCCTGCCCCTGAACATAGACCTCGGTTGTCCACCAGGCGGTCGCTCCGTATTCGAATTCGACCGTCGGCGCGAAGAAGGTTTGAGCCTCCTTCGGAGCGGCGGTAAGGTTCTGATTTTCGATTTCGAGATTGCCCGGCTCCTCCATGACCGAGGAATAGGTCACAAAATACGGAGGTTCCTGCTGGGCCTTGGCCTGGAAGGCTGCAAACAAACAGAGGACGACCAGCGCGGCTGCACGGCGATGCCTGAAGGCCATGCAATTTCTAAGTCTCTCGTACAAAACTTGCGAGCTCCGATTCTCAGTGGAATGGGACGACCTTTGTTCGTGAGCTCGGAAACGAACTCATATACGACCAAATCTGTCCGATATAAAAGGAGACTAATTCGGTCTGAATTTGGTGTCAAGGATGACGACAGTGAAATATTCGCGTGATAAACCCGTAATTAACGCGCTCAGGGATCGGAAAGGCGGCCGCAAAGTCCTTAGGTGAGGGCAACCGCCTGAACCCGGTCTCTATTCCACCTGTTCTTTGGCTTTGTACCCGTCGCGCGCGATGATGTCGTATTTGAGCGGGTGGTGTTTCTCATCTTGCATACGCAAGGGATGACCCTCGTTGTCGACAAGCTCAACACGGAGCTTGCGATAGCTGCCATCCTGCTTGTTGTTCGACGGGGTGTAGCTCAGAACGTACTGATTGCGAATGGACTCATTGATAGCGGCAAAGTCCTCGGGAAACTCGCCTGTAAAGCGAGGCGCAAAGTGCATCCCGCCGGTCATCCGCGCGAATGTGTTCATTTCGTTGTCTGCCTGCAGATAATCCATATCCCGAAGCTGGCCACCGAAGCCGCCTCGGCCCTCGGTCATAGCCCGCACCCAGCCCCCGGTACTCATTGTGAAAATCGTTACGTTCGGGGTGGCTTTGATTTTGGCGAGAGTCTTGTCCAGCGTGATTTTAGAAAAAGTATCCCGTCCCGATCCGATGAGAATGATGTATTTTCGCCCTTCGATCCTGGACAACCGGTCAAGCGTCGTATACAGCGCGTCGAACATATTCGTTTCGCGCCAGGTGGGAATGGTAAGCGAGTTAAGGGCGTTATAGACGACACGTTTGTCCTGCGTAAAGTCGCTCAGGATGTTGGTGTGCATGTCGTAGGTCATCACGGCGATGTAGTCGTCCGGACGCAGTTGCTCGGCAAAGCTATAAGCAGCGTTGCGCATGTCGTAGACAAAGTAGTAGCTGGTCGACGCGAACTCCACTAAGAGAACCGCAGTGATGGGCGCCTTGATCTGCTGGAAGCTGGTGATCTGTTGCTCTTTGCCGTCCTCGTAAATCCGAAAATTCTCCTGCTTGAGATTGGGAACAAACTGGTGCGTCTTCTCCAGCAGCACACCCACATCCACCGTCACCACCGGAACATCCACGTGCAATGAGAAATTCTGCAACCCGGGAGGGTTCTTTACCTTTGGCTCCTCAGGCGGCGGATTTGGCTGCGCCTCTTCCTTCTTTTTCGGCAGGGCGATGGACCCGTTATCCCCCGTCGGCCCTCCCGCCTCAGGAGCGGCGTCGTCCTGCCCCGATTGCTGACCCTGCTGCTGCTGGCCTCCAGGCTGCTGCGAACCAGGCTGCTGCGAACCAGACTGCTGGGAACCGGACTGCTGCGTCGAGCTCTGCTGCGCGGAAAGGCGCGCTGGGATCTGGGCCAGGAGCAAAACCATGCTGATGGCGGCTGCGGTAAGACTCTTCATCACATCCTCAATTTTGAGACCGCGGCGCTCTTTGCGGCAAGTGCGGTCAGGGGCTACTCTAAAAGACGTGTCGAACCGTCGAAAGGACATGGGCAAGCGCCTTCTTCTTTTGGCGCCTGTGTGGGCCGTCCTGATGGCCGGAGGAAACGCTCGCGCCCAGAGCATTTTGGATGTCGCCTCCTCGGCCGGTGCCGTGCCGCCGCCTTCGACTAACTTTTTCCCGCTCGATGAGGTTCATAGAGGCGTTCGGGGCACCGCCTACACTGTCTTCGAAGGCACGCAGCCGGAGCCCATGGATGTGGAGATTCTCGGCCTGCTCCACAACGCCCTCGGCCCGCACCAGGACATGATTCTGGCTCGCCTTCACGGAACAAAACCGGAATACTCGGGGGTCGTCGCAGGCATGAGCGGCAGCCCCGTCTACGTTGATGGAAAGCTGCTCGGAGCTATTGCCTATCGCATCGGCGAATTCAGCAAAGAACCCATCGCCGGCATCACTCCGATCGAGCAGATGCTGCAGGTACGCGACGAGAGCCCAGGCGCGGAACTCATCGCTGCGAAGCCGGGAACGTCAAACGAACAGCACTCGGAAGCTGCCGCGTCGTCGGAGGTGGTCAGACCCATCGACACACCTCTGGTCTTTTCCGGGTTCAGCCCCGAAGCGCTCACGTTCTGGAAGGAGCATTCCGCCGGCATTGGGCTCACACCCGTTTCGGGCATAGGCGGCGGAAGTGCATCTCTTGCCATGTCCGCCGTGACGCCAGGCTCGGTGCTGCCGGGATCGGCGATCAGCGCCGTGCTCATCCGAGGGGATCTGGAAATTTCTGCCACCTGCACCGTCACCTATGTCGATCCGAAACGGCTGCTGGCGTGCGGACATCCAATCACCCAATATGGGCCCATCTCCATGCCCATGGCAAAAGCCGAAGTGGTCGCAACTGTCCCCTCACCTCTTAACGCATTCAAGATCATCAACACGACCGACACCATCGGATCCTTTACCGAGGACCGAGAGACTGCAATCCTGGGCGAGTTTGGCAAGCCGGCACGACTGATTCCGCTCACCCTTCGCCTGACGCAGGACGGTGCGACGGAAAAGTCTCGTACTCTGCATTTGGAAGTAATCGATCAGGAGCAGATTACCCCGTTAGCGGTTATGGTTTCGCTTTTCCAGGGCTTGGCTCAGACGAATGGCTATGCGGTCGAAACTACTTACCGGGTGCGCGGCCGGGTCAAACTGGCCGGATATCCTGAGGTGAAATTCGAGAACCTCGTAGCTCCCACGGACATCGCTCCGGCAAACCTCGTCGCTGCGCTGGCGCTCGGCGAGCGCTTCAACCGCCTCTATGCCAATGCGGCGCGCCGAACTCCTATTGAAAGTGTGGAGGTCGACGTAGATGCAATACCCGGGCGCCATACCGCTCAAATAGAAAGCGCACAGGCCGGAGGCACTGTCGTTCATGCGGGAGACACGATTTCAGTCGAAGCAACGGTACGGCCCTGGCGTGGCGAACTGAGGAATGTCCGCATCCCGGTTACACTGCCCACCACACTTCCAAATGGCCCCGTGCGGCTGCTTGTCAGTGACGGCGGAACGCTGGACCGGTTGATGCAACCACCCCAGATCGGCGGAGGAAATCTGGATGTTTCCGGCACGATCGCACAGTTGAATAGCCTGCATGCAAATGACCGGTTATACGTAACCCTCCTTGCCCCCGATGCGCAGGCCGCAATCGAGGGGCGGACGCTCACTGCATTGCCACTATCTATGGCAAATGTCCTCGAGCCCGTGCGCGATAATCGCGGCATGTCTCTGAATGGCGAATCCGCTGTTCCCCTGGGCTCCATTGCACTCGATGCAGCGCTCAGTGGACAACGGCTGGTGCCGCTGCGGGTAGAATAACGAGACGGGGAAATCCCCCAGTTTTCGTTTCGTAGTTCCTTAAGGCGCGGCTGGCTTTCAAAACAATAATTTACATCACGGAAATTCAAGAAAACAGGTTCGAAAAATCACGATGGCGATCATCAAGGGCTATGCTGTGCATGCCGCCGGGGCGGAATTGCTACCCTTCAAATACGATTCCGGCGAACTGAAACCGGATGAGGTGGAAGTGAGCGTAACCCATTGCGGCGTTTGCCACTCCGACGCCAGCCTGATCGACAACGACTGGGGCATGAGCCAATACCCCTTTATTCCCGGTCACGAAATCATTGGCACGATCGCTGAAATGGGGTCCGCGGTCCAGGGTTTTGCCCTCGGCGATCGCGTCGGCATCGGATGGCAGGCAGACTCCTGCGGGCGCTGCGAATGGTGCCGAAAAGGCGAAGAGAACCTGTGCGCACAGGCTCAGCCGACCTGCGTGCATCGCAATGGGGGCTATGCTGAATCGGTGCGCGTGAATGCGCGCTTCGCGGTAAAGATCCCCGAGGCCCTGGAGAGCGAGACCACAGCCCCATTGTTGTGCGCGGGCATAACCGTATATTCTCCATTGCGGTCGTTGGGCATCAATCCTGCATCACGGGTCGGTGTGATAGGTATTGGAGGACTCGGACACCTTGCAATCCAGTTCGCTCGCGCTTTCGGGGCGGAGGTAACCGCCTTTTCCAGTTCTCCCAACAAGGAAGAAGAGGCTCTCAAGCTGGGCGCCCATCACTTCGTCAATTCGCGCGAATCGAAGGCGGTCAATGGCATCGCGGGAAGCCTCGACCTGATCATCTCCACCGTAAATGCCGACCAGGACTGGGGCAGCTATGTAAACACTCTGCGGCCCCACGGAGCCTTATGCCTGGTTGGTGTCGCTCCAAAGCCGATCAGCCTACCCGCTTTGCCGCTGATCGGCGCCATGCGTTGCGTCTGTGGCTCAAACATCGGCAGCCCGTCGCGCGTCGCCGAAATGCTAGACGTGGCTGCGCGTCACGGCGTGAAAGCTCTGGTGGAACGCTTTAAGATGTCGGAAGCCAACCAGGCCGTGAAGCGTGTAAAGAAGAGCCAGGTCCGATACAGAGCGGTATTAAGTAATTAGCCCCCGGGTTCGGCCGGTGAACTCCACGGCAAAGCTGTTGGCTGATGGCCTCATGCCTCGGAGCCGCTTTTAGTAGACTCATCTTCAGCATGATGCGCCATTTGCCTCTAGTTCTCCTCACTATCTGCGCAATATTTTTTTCCTCCGAAATGGCTAACGGCCAGGGGACACGCCTGTGGTCTCAGTCGAAATTCGAAGAACTGGAAAAGGGCAAGCCCGAAGGCGTGGCCATAACGAACGACGGCCACCTGGTTGCGGGCCCCGAATGCAGGCTGGTCTACACAACGCCATCAACATACGTGTGGGCAGTGGCCGCGGATCGCGACGGAAATGTCTACCTCGCGACTGGCACGCCGGCGACGGTCCTTAAGGTGAGTCCGGATGGCGAGTCGACAAAGCTGTTCTCTTCCAAGGAGCTCGCAGTACAGGCTCTTGCGGTGGGGCCGGATGGCGCCGCGTACGCCGCGGTATTGCCGTCCGGCAAGGTTTATAAGCTCGATCCGCGATCTGCAGACCGCACTGAGGATAACGCGACTCTGCTTTTCGATCCCGGAACAACCGAGGACAAGCCGAAGTATGTCTGGGACCTCGGCTTCGACCGCGAGGACCGCCTCTATATTGCTGCTGGCGGCCCGGCCGGCATCTACCGCGTGGCGTCCGACGGCAAGCCGGAATTGTTCTTCAAGAGCGACGAGCAGCATGTTCGGGCACTCGCGTTCGATTCCGCCGGAAATCTAATCGCCGGTTCAGACGGCACAGGGCTTGTCTACCGGATCGACAAAGCAGGCAAAGGGTACGTAATCTTCGATGCCCCCAAACGCGAAATCACCTCGGTGGCAGTGGCTCCGAATGGGGCGGTCTATGCGGCCGCTGTCGGCGAAAAGGGACGCAATACTCTGCCTCCTCTCCCCGTCACTGGAAATGCAACTGTAACCGCTACGATTACGATAGTGCAGCCCGGCTCCGTCCAGGCCTTTAGCGGAAACACGCTCGTTCCGGATGGAACGGAGATATACCAGATTGCTCCCAATGGTGCGCCGCGCAAAGTATGGGCCAATCACGACGACATAGTATACGCACTGCGCTGGACGCCTGAGGGCCTTCTCGCTGCGACCGGCAATCGCGGTCGCGTTTATCGCATTAAGGAGAGCGGCGAGTACGCAGACGTCGCCCACCTCCAGGCCTCGCAGGCTACCGGATTTGCCGAGTCGCCTCGCGGAACCTACATAGGAACAGCGAATACGGGCAAGGTCTACCTGATGAGCCACGAGGCAGCCCCGTCAGGAACCTACACAAGCGACGTATTCGACGCAGGGGTATTTTCGCAGTGGGGCCGCGCCGAGGTCGATACCGGGGCCGGTTCAAACGCCCGCAGCTTTGACTTCTCTGCGAGGGCCGGCAATGTAGACAACCCGCAGCGCGCGTGGAGCGACTGGAAGAAAGTGACCCCGAATGTCGGCTCGCTCGGCCTGGAGCCCGCGCGTTTTGTGCAGTGGAGAGCGGAGCTGCGCAACGGCGCCGACATCTCTTCAGTCGGAATTAATTATCTGCCAGTAAATGTTGCGCCGGTCGTGGACGAGATCGTGGTGGTTCCCGGTGCTCGCGTCAATCCTGCAGCTATCGGCATTCCACAGCCGCAGGCGACCACCATCAATTTTCCTGCACAACAGAATCCGAACGTCATCAGCTTCAACCAGGAGCCAGGCCGCGAGCCGCTTCCAGCCCAAAAGGACAAGGCCGCAGTTACGGTGCGCTGGCTCGCGCACGACGAGAACGGCGACGATCTGGTCTTTTCTGTCTATTACCGCGGAGATGGCGAACAGAACTGGCAGTTGCTCAAGGACAAGATCACCGAACGGTATCTCAGCTTCGATGGAGGGCTCTTACCGGACGGCCCTTACCGCCTGAAGGTTGTCGCAAGCGATGCTCCATCGCACAACCCCGGCGAGGCTCTTACCGGCGAAAAGCTGAGTGATCGCTTCCTGATCGATACCACCCCGCCTGTCGTAACCGACCTCGCAGCGAAGCTGGTCAACGGAAAGATTCATGTAACACTGACGGCTACAGATGCTGCGACACCCATCGCGCACGCGGAGTACTCGGTGGATGCAGGGCCTTCGCAGTATGTGGAACCAGTGGGCAGGATCTCTGATGCATTGACCGAGCATTTCGAGTTTGACGCACCGCTAAATCCGCCGCCTCCAGGTGCGGCAGCGCCCGCGAATGCAAAGGAACACGTAATTACCGTCCGGGTATACGACCGCTATGACAATGCAGTCGCGTCAAAGGCGGTTGTGCGGTAAGTCGCATGCGCTTCGAGTTCTTCATCGCTGCGCGGTATCTGCGGGCGAAGCGCCGCCAGGCCGTCGTCGGAGTCATCACCATTATCTCCGTCGCGGGAGTAGCTGTCGGCGTCGCATCGCTGATCATCGCTCTGGCCATCACGAATGGCATGCGACGCGATCTGCAGGACAGGCTGCTCAGCTCGACGGCGCATGTAGAACTGATGCGGGTACAGAACGACGGCATTCGCGACTGGCGTGCGCTTACCGACCACCTCCGGCATCTTCCTCACATTACCGCTGCCGCACCGGGACTCTATGAGCCGGTACTGCTCTCGCGGGGGTCGCTCTCTGGCGGAGCGATGCTGAAAGGCATTATTCCAACCGAAGAGCGCACCGTGAGCGATCTGCTCTCGCACCTTACTTCAGGCAGCGCAGCGCCTTTATCGCAGGAAGAAAACGCCTTTGATCTGGCTGGCGAGGCCACTCCTCCTATCGTGATTGGGTCGGACCTTGCAAACACGCTGGATGCGAAGGTCGGGTCGACCGTCATGGCGACCAGCCCGCAGGGAGAGCTGACACCCTACGGACTCCTGCCCAGGCTGCAGCGCTTTCGCGTGGTCGGTATCTTTCACTCCGGGTTCTACCAGTACGATTCGAGCTTCGGGTTTATCCGTCTGAATGATGCCCAGGCCCTCTTCAGCGAACCGGATGTCGTGTCGATCATTTCCTTCAAGGTGGACGATCTTTACCACGCCGACCGCGTCGGCAAAGAAATCGAAGCCGCTGCCGGCCCAGGCTTCCTCACAACCAACTGGATGGAGCAGAATCGAGAACTTTTTCGTGCCCTCAAGCTGGAGCAGGTGGTTACCTTCATCGTCATCGGTCTGATTGTGTGTGTGGCCGCGCTGAATATCCTGATCGCCCTGACCATGATGGTCATGGAGAAGACGAAAGATATTGCCGTGATGATGTCCTTCGGCGTCGAGCCGGCGCAGGTCCGGCGAATCTTCCTGATGCAGGGCTTCCTGATCAGCGTCGTCGGCACGATAATCGGATTGGCCCTCGGTTATGTGCTCGCCTGGGCGGGCGGCCATTACCGCTTCATCCAGCTATCGGCCGAAGTCTATTCCATTGATTATCTGCCATTTGCGCCGCGGGCCATTGACGGCATGATTGTCACGGTCGTCTCCCTGGGGGTCTCGCTGCTGGCAACCATTTATCCGTCGACTTCGGCGGCGCGGGTCCTTCCCGC
>JAFAMZ010000377.1 GCA_019232935.1 Silvibacterium sp. | reverse complement strand
ACCACGCTGAAGATGGCGGCATTGGCGCCGATGCCCAGCGCCAGCGTCAGGGCAACGGTGATCCACAGGGCGGGGACCCGCGACAGGGAACGCGCGGCAATTTTCAGATCGCGAAGAAACGACATATCGACTCTCCAGCCGGGCAGCTTTCGGAACAACTTTCGGTTTGGCGTTCTCCTCTTCGCACCATTTTGCTCCTGTTCGGGAGGTTCCGCCGAAGATTTCGTTCATGCTATAGTCGTTCGCGCGCCGAAGAAATCGACAGCAGAGGCGAACATTTTTTATTTCTATTCCTCGAGCCGCCTTCCGAGAAAATGGCGGTCCTAGGTAAGCCATAACTAACGTTAGTGTGGGCTTACGGATTTTTCTTGTCAAGTCGCTACCGCATGATTTACGTTGATATCAACCTAATGACTACCGTGTCAAGGCTGGAAACTACGTCGAGGTCCGAAATTGTCCCCTATGCGACCACCCTTCGCGTGCGGGACTGCTGCCTCTGTCTGCATGTGCAGCGGGCGGCCCGGGCGCTGGCGCGGCGCTTCGACGAGGCGTTGCGGCCGGTCGGCCTGACTAATGGCCAGTTCTCGCTGCTGATGTCGCTGAACCGGCCGGAGCCTCCGCCGATGGCTCCTGTTGCGGCGCTGCTCGCCATGGACCGAACGACCCTGACAGCGGCGCTCAAGCCGCTTGAACGGCGTGGACTGCTCGAGGTGATGAAGGATCCTGAGGATGGCCGTGGCCGGCTGCTCAGGTTGACGGCAGACGGCAAGGCGCTGCTCGCCAAGGCTGTGCCGATCTGGGAGAAGACACACGGCGAAATCGAGGGGCTCCTTTTGGACGGCGGTCCCGCACGCCTCAGGAGCGATCTCAACGCGCTCTGCTGAGCGCTAGAGCAAATCCTGAGAAGGTGTGTCCTTTTGAGTGTTGTTCAAGGTTGCCGCTCCCTGATGGTCGCGTCAACTTGGGTATTGCGGTTTCGGGATACAGCATCTCAGGATTTGCTGTAGCTTTTTGCAGGCTCATCGCCGGAGCGCGTATAGCGGATCGCGTCTACCTTAGAGCTGGCGACCAGCCCACCCTGGATCATCTGGTCGAGATGCGGAAGCAGCTTCTGGATCTGTTCTTCGGTGTCGATGACGGTGACCATCACCGGCGCGTTCTTCGAGATGGACAAACTGCGTGCGTGGTAGATGCGGGCGCTCGCTCCGAAGCCAGCGATGCCGCGAAAGACGGTTGCGCCTTCGATACCGAGTTCTATGCACTTCGCCACGATGGCCTGGTAAAGCGGCTCACCTTGCCACTTGTCCGACTCGGTGAAGTGGATGCGCAGCATGCGCCCCTGGAATTGCTCTTTCATATTGATCTCTACTGGGATGCGTCTCTATTCGGATTCGTGGGCAGCACGGTGCGAGTACTTGATGACGTCGACGTCGGAGAGCACTACCAGGCCCTCCTCGACCATCTGGTCGACGACGGGCAGGAACTCCCGCAGCTTTGCCTCAGTATCGATGACCGAAATCATCATCGACGCGTCGCGTGAGAGGCGCAGCGCTGACTCCCGATGAACCCGCCGATGCGCTCCGTAGCCGAGGATGCCGCGATACACCGTCGCTCCGGCGAGGTCGTTAGCGCGCATTGCACGCACCAGCGCTTCGTGCAGGGGCTGATCGCGCCAGCGGTCGCTCTCGCCGAAGAAGACGCGCATCATCAGCGCCCTGCCTTCGATTTTGACGTGCTCCTGTGCGGGCTCCTGCTTCGGCCTCGAGATTTCGGCCGGCTTGGCGATGGTGGTTTCCTGCACCTCGATCATGCCGGAGCCGGCCATCTCCTGCAGCTTCGGCAGAAGCTCGTCGACCTTCTCCTGTGACTCGATGAACTCAATCTTCACGGGCAGCCGGTCGGACATTTCGACCACGTTCGCCGAGTGCATGTGGTGATCGGCGCCGAAGCCTGCGACGCCTTTCAGCACCGTTGCGCCGCTGCATCCGCGAAAGAAGAGGTAGTCGAGAACGCTCGCATAGGTCGAAACACCTTTGTGCGTCGAGCCCTCGCTCAGGTAGATCGAAACCTTCAAGGC
>JAFAMZ010000134.1 GCA_019232935.1 Silvibacterium sp. | reverse complement strand
CCTGACCTTCACCTTCTGGTTCTGCTCATCCACATCCACGTCAACCGTCAGCTCCTCAAGCTGATTGATGATCTCTTCGAGATTGTTCGCGTTGATCCCGCCCATATCAAACGGAATCCCCTGCTCGTGCAGCGCCCTGTCCACCTGGGCCCGCGCCTGTGGAGGGATCAGGTTTGCCAGTTTCACTCCGGCCCTCAGCAACTGCATCGGAACCCGCGTGTTCACCCGCACCGGACCCTGACCCGGCTCGTCCGAGTCGACCATCACCCGCAGGTACTTCCTCCGCACTGCGGGACGCGGCTCAGCCTCGCCAGGCGCGTCGCGCTCGAGCGCGGCAATCAGCCGCTCGGCTTCTTCCGCCGTAATCTTTCCCGCGGCCAGCATCTCCAGAACTTGGCGTCTCGTTTCGCTCATCTCTCGTCTCCTTCTAACTCCAAAATTCGCCAGCTCTGCTACCCGGCTGAAACCTCCTCACCGGGCTTCGTTCCGTAAGGGCATCGCTTCAGCCATACCGAATTTGGGTGGGGCATGGCTTCAGCCATGCCGTAATAGCTCCGAAATTCATTGGGGCTTTAGCCCCTGAGGTAAAACGCCTCACCCTCCTAGAAAATGTTCACCAGCATGGCCACCCTCTCATTGACCACTTCCACCTGCGTTCCACGCAGCGCCCCGAGCACGCGGAACAGCGCCCCGATCGATGCAAACGGATCCACTCGGAGAAAGAGAAACGCGATAAAGAGGAACGGCGTCACCAGCGCCAGCGGCACCGCCAGAACCAGCCACAACAGAACAAAAGGAATCCACAGCCGGAAGCCGTGAACGCGGCGTTCTCCAATGCGCACCGCGCCAGCGACAGGAATCATGGCAGCCCCTCCAGTTCCCGGATCGCATCGGCGGCGCTGATCTCCCCCGCCTTCAGCCGGTCCATGATGGTGTTTCGAATGTCGTTGCGAATATCCGCCTGCGAGGGCCCCACCTCGGTTTCGACAAACTCAAGGCTCTGCGCGATCCGGTTCAACCGCGATTTGATTGTCGGATAGCTCACCCCGAAGATCCGCTCCATCTCCTTGATGGAGCCATGGCAGCGCACAAACGCCGTCACGAAAACCTGATCCTCGGAGCTGAGCCGCGCCAATTGCGGAAGCTCAAACCGCCCCTCGATGGCAATGCCCTTATCGGCCAGCCGCACCCGCTCGACGATCAGCGGCTCACCCTGCGTCAAGCGGGTCAACTCCTGCCAGTCGGTCTCGCGATTGTTGCTCATGACTTTGAAATTCTTCAATCCTGAACTGGCTTATAATTGATATATTCAATTTATGTCAATCACAATTTTTACTTTTATAGGTTACTCTCCGCAATTCCTAAATAATCTTAATCTGGCTCAACCAAAGCCCACCGAACGCTCACCGCTCACCGCTGCCTTCCAGTGGCTGAGAATTTCTCCGAAACCGCTACAATAGAAATAGAGGGATAGGAAAGCCCGGCCGCATAAGGCGCCGGGCTTTTTCGTTCCACTCATCGCCCAAACGCTTCTTGCAATGAAACGGTTGCGGGATCTTCCCCCGCAGAATCAAATGGTTGCGGAATCTTTCGCAGTGAGTCGTGCTGAATGAAACGGTTGCAGCGATCTCCCCTGGAATCAGAGGATTGCAGCATCACCGTTTAGAATGAGACGGTTGCGAGCGAGAGGAGAGGGCGGGCTCAGTGCAAGTTTCAGAATGGAACTGATCCGAGTTCCTATACGTCATGATTGATGCCAACACATTCAATCAGCGGCTCGGACTTTACCTCATCGGCTCCTTTGCCGGTCTGGCTGTCGTTATGGTGATCGCCGGGCTCTACGGGGTACTGGCACAGCTGGTAGGTTATCGCCGCCGCGAGATCGGTGTCCGGATGGCCCTCGGTGCTACCCGCGAAGGCGTGGCAAGAATGATTCTCCGGCAAGGCGGCATACTGATCGGCGTCGGACTGGCGATTGGGCTGGTGCTCGCCATCGCGGTGGGGCAGTTAGTGAAGATCTTCCTCTACAACGTGAGACCTGTCGATATCGAAACATATTTCGGAGTAGCATTTCTGTTGCTCATAGTGGGATCCATCGCATCGTTGATCCCGGCGTACACCGCGTCGACGCTCGAGCCGATGGACGCCCTCCGCGAAGAATAATCGTCAGGCACAACGTGAACCGGCAAGAGCTGCACCAGTTCGTCTACCAATTCATCGCAGCGCGGAAGTATGGAGTAATCTCCAGCATTGGTCCACGTGGCGAGCCGCAGTCGGCGCTGGTGGGGATTGCCATATCGCCCGAACTCGAAATTGTCTTCGATACGGTCAAGACATCGCGCAAATATCCGAATCTGAAGGCTGACCCGCGGATTGCAGCTGTGATCGGCTGGGAAGGCGAGCAAACTGTGCAGTACGAGGGTATCGCCGTGGAGCTCAAAAATGGAGAACTGTTGCGCGCCCAGGCAATCTACTTTTCCGCATGGCCCAGCGGCGTCGAACGCCAGAAATGGCCGGGTATCGCTTATTTCCTGATTCGTCCAATCTGGATACGCTACAGCGATTTTGATACCGGTCGGATCGAGGAGATGAGATGGTGACGCGAAGCCGGTCTATTCGATGACAGCGATTTTCGCCCGCTTTCCAACACGAATCGTCAGCCGCCTTATTCCGTTTAAGGCAATATGCGTCTGCCTGACTGCTTCGCCATCGACGCGCACTGCGCCTTCCTTGACCTTCCGGTCAGCATCTGTCGAAGACGCCGCAAGGCCCGCAAGCGTGAGCAACTTGGACATGCGTACCCGCCCATCGATGTCGACTGCGAGATCGGTGTAGGCTATGTGAACCTCTTCGAGGCCTTCAACATCGTCCCTCCGCTGCTGGAACTGCTTCGCCCAGTTCTCGTCCGCGGTTCGCGCCGCTCCTTCGGAGTGGAATCCTGCCACAATCGTCCGCGCCAGACGCTTCTTGGCTTCCATGGGATGAAGCTTTCCCGACGCTACGTCGGCCTTCATCTGATCGATTTGGCTCTGGCGCAGGTCAGTCAGGAATGTCCAGTAGCGCCACATCAACTCATCGCTGATGGACATCAGCTTGCCATACATCTCCTGTGCGGACTCATAAATCCCGATCGCGTTATTCAGGGATTTCGACATCTTCTGGACGCCGTCGAGGCCTTCGAGGATCGGCGTCATGAGCACGACCTGCGGCTCCTGTCCGTAATCGCGCTGGAGTTCGCGTCCGGTGAGTAGGTTAAATTTCTGGTCGGTTCCACCCAGTTCCACATCGGCCTTGAGCGCAACGGAATCGTAAGCCATTGCCAGCGGGTAAAGGATCTCGTGCAAAGCGATCGGCTGTTCATTCTGGAATCGCGTATGAAACTCATCTCGCTCGAGCATCTGCGACACAGTAAACTTCTGCGCAAGACGGATCATGCCTTCGAAACCCAGCGTGCTGAGCCACTCAGAGTTGAATCGCACTTCGGTTTTGTCGCGGTCGAGAATGCGAAACACCTGGTCGGTGTAGGTTTTCGCATTTTCATTGATCTCGTCACGAGTGAGCACCTTGCGAGTGGTCGAGCGGCCGCTCGGATCGCCGATGAGCGATGTAAAATCTCCGACCAGGAAGATAACCTGGTGGCCCAGATCCTGAAAGTGCTTCAGCTTCCGCATAAGCACGGTATGGCCCAGGTGCAAGTCAGGTGCGGTTGGATCGAAGCCAGCTTTTACGCGAAGCGGCACGCCGGACTGGCGCGATTTCTCGATGCGCTCGCGTAATTCCGAGGTGCGGATAATCTCGGCTGCGCCCTTTTCAAGCAGGTCCATCTGCTCATCGACGGGCGGGAATTTCATCGTGCTGACGGTGTTTGTCATCGCTGTTTCTAGTATAAGGAGAGGACTGCCACCGTCGCGTATTGCAGCTTCGTGCGCCTATCCGCGCGCATTACTTTCTACCGCCGACTAACGTCTGAATTCGGGCCTTGTGTTCCGTGCGCATCTCGCGCTCGACCATCTGGCCATATCTGAGATACGCGATGCCCGCTGCCAGAGCCAGGCCGGCGATAATCTTGAAGATTCTCATCTGGCTGGAATTCTAAGCAACACGACCATTTGATGCCCACCCGAACATCGTGCTAGCATCCATAGCTCTTGGAGAGAGCGGGCAAACTTCGTCACGAAAGCCCGGCTCTCCGCTCGCGTCCATGAGGGATGAGGATCGAAGGTTCGCTTGCAGGTTGGCTGAGACGCCACACACGACGCCTTCGCGACTTCTCTCTGTATCAATATTTGCGTTCCAACCATTAAATAACTCCGCACGACATTTCCCTCGATCCGTCGTCGATCCATTGCCCCACCATTCTGGGCGGAAACTCGTTTTTAGGAGCAGTTCATGAAGTCTTATCAAGGAAGTGAGATTCGCAACGTGGCTGTTGTTGGGCATGCGCACAGCGGAAAGACGACTTTGGTTTCCGCTCTGCTGCATGCCGCAAAAATGACGTCCAGGCTGGGACGAGTTGAAGACGGGTCGGCGGTTACCGCTTATGACGAAGAAGAAGTCTCGCGCCGCACGACTATGCAGAACGCTGTCGCGTTTGCCGAATGGAACGGGGCAAAAGTCAACCTGGTGGATACACCCGGGTTTCACATGTTTGTGCACGAGGCCAAGGCCGCCATGCTTCCGGTTGAAGCGGCCCTGATTGTAATCAACGCCCCCTGCGGCGTCGAAACCATGACCGATAGGGTCTGGAAATACGCCGATGAGTTTAACCTGCCGCGCGTGATCGTCCTGAATCAGATGGATCACCCGCGCGCCGCGGCAGCCGTTGAGCCGGCTCTCGAGGGGCTGCGCGCCCGTTATGGCCGCCAGGTAATCCCTGTTCAGTTGCCAATCGCGAACGGCAGAGGTTTCGAGGGAGTCGTCGACCTCGTCACGATGGAGGCCTTCTATTATTCGCCCAACGCAGAGGGCCAGGGTAAGATCGGTGAGATTCCGGCTGAATTGCAGGCCTCAGCGAAAGCTGCGCACGAAGCTCTCGTGGAGTTAGTGGCGGAAGGCAAAGATGAGCTGATGGAAGAGTTTTTCGCGGAGGGCACCATCGCGGAACAGCATCTCATCACCGCTCTTCACGAGGCTATCCGTGAAGATCGCATCTTCCCGGTCCTCTTCACCAGCGGATTGGCCAATATTGCGACCGATCACCTGCTGGATTTCTTAAAGGTTTACGCCCCGGCGCCAATTGAGCGCACCCCGGTTGCGGCCCGCGCCGTGCTGACTGCTGTATCAACGAATGGCCAGCCCCTGAATGGTCCTGCCAACCCGGAACCCGCTGACGGCGCTCCGGAAATCGTAATGCGAAAGGTCGACGACAGTGAACCTGTTTCACTGTATGTCTTCAAGACCATGACCGATCCCTTTGCCGGACGTATCACATTCTTCAAAGTGTTCTCCGGAGTCGTAAAGAATGATGTGACGGTCACCAACTACGCGCGCCGCGGCGTTGAAAGACTTGCGCATCTTTCGATCATGCAGGGTCACACCGCAGTTCCGGTCACCGAACTTCATGCAGGCGATCTGGGCGCCGTGGCCAAGCTGCGCGACACGCTCACCGGGGATACCTTGGGTGACAAAGGACACGAGATATTTTTCGAACCCGTCGGCCTGCCCGAGCCCGCAATGACTTACGCAATCGAGCCGAAAACCCGTGCGGATGAAGACAAGCTGGCCCCCGCGGTACATAAGTTGATGGAAGAGGATCTTCTGGTTCGCTTCTTCCGCGATCCGCAAACCAACGAATTCCTCATTGCAGGCGCCGGCCAGCCTCACATTGAGGCGATTGTCTCTAAGCTCCGCCGGCGTTATCACACTGAGGTTACGCTGAAGGCGCCGAAGGTCCCATACCGGGAGACGATTCGGGGAAGGGCTGAAGGCCACGGCCGGCACAAGAAGCAGACTGGAGGCCACGGACAGTTCGGCGACTGCAAGATCAGGATCGAGCCCATGCAAAGAGGCGGCGGGTTCGAGTTCATCAACGACATCTTCGGAGGAGCCATCCCGCGAAACTTCATCCCAGCGGTCGAGAAGGGGATTCAGGAATCAGCCGCGCGGGGCTATCTTGCCGGATATCCGGTGGTGGATTTCCGGGTGACGCTCTATGACGGCGCCTATCACGATGTCGACTCGAACGAGTTGTCGTTCAAAATGGCCGGACGTCTGGCATTTCGCAAATGCATGGAACAGGCGAAGCCCGCCCTTCTGGAACCGATCATGCGCGTGGAAATTGAGGCCCCTGAGGAGTTCGCGGGAACCCTCATGGGCGACCTGAATCAGCGGCGCGGGCGCGTACAGGGAATGGACAGCCGGGGATCCATGTCATCCATCCGTGCCGAAGTACCCCTGGCTGAAATGCTCAGCTACGGCGCAAACCTCACCGCAATGACCCAGGGACGCGGCAGCTTCCGCATGGAAATGGATCATTACGACCTGGTCCCGCAACCTATCGCCGACAAAATTATCGCCAATGCGAAGCGTCCGGTGCAGGAGGAAGAGGAGGAGTAGAAACGACGCGGCAAACCGCGTCATCCGGCAACCAGCTGGTCGTCCTCCAGTCGAGTGAGGTCGGAGCTGCGGGCTGAATATTTGGCGCTCCCGGACCTCCTGCAGCTCGAGGCAGTCTTGGATCCGGCGTCGCTCGAAATCACGGCGACCGGTCTCATATTCGTCGGGACAAAAGCGCTGAAGACCGTACCGTGACGATCCTGGGATACGGAGGAGCGAACCCGCAGAGTGCCTCCGTAGCGGCTCAGAATCGACCGCGTCACCCACAGCCCCAGTCCTGTGCCGGATTGACCCTTGGTGGTGAAGAAGGGTTCCCCGAGGCGTTTCTGCGCTTCTGCGGGAATTCCGGAACCGTTGTCGGCTACCGTGATGCTGAGGCCGCGCACCCCCTGATCGGACCATTTGCGCGCGTTCCGGATTCTCAGGATAAGCCTGCCGTTTCTGCCGGTGGCCTCGATGGCGTTGGTGATCAGATTTGACAGCACCTGCCGCATTTCGCCGGGAAATGCGATCACGTCCTGCGACGACTCATATTGCCGGATCACGCGGATATTCTTGTCGGCGATCTTTCGTCCATAGAGAACCAGCACCTCCTCGGTCAACTCGGCCATTTGCAGGCGCACCGGAGTGCTCGTCTCCCGCGAGAAGGATAGAGTTTGCCGGCTGATCTGCACCACACGATTCAGCTCGCGTTGGGCCATCTTCAGGTATTCCACCCGCTTCTCGCGAGATTCATGATCGATTTCCATCAAATAGAGCAGGTTGGTAAGCGACTCCAGCGGATTGTTGATTTCATGCACAATCGAGGCGGTCAGGCGCCCCAGCGTCAGCAGCTTCTGGTTTTCTCGCAAGTGTTCGGCCGCGCGTTCCAATTCCCGCCGACCGGCCTCCCTCGCGCCAGCCCGTCGGCCCTCGTGCAAGGCCCGCTCGATTACCGCAGGCAGCCGCTCGAGCTGGTCCGCATCGACGTAGTAGGGGGTGCCGCTCTTTAGCTGCGCCGAGGTATCACCCCGCTTGCCGATCACGATCAGGGGCACTCTGTCCCCAAAGGCTGCAGCGCTGGCTGGGATTTCTGTGACTGGCAATTGATCCAATCCGTTCGGCGCAGCCAGGATCAGATCTATCAGACCGCTTTGAAGCCGTAACAGGAACTCGGATCGTGACGCCACCGTTTCCAGAACAAGAGTCAACCCGGACCGCCGAATCGCTTCGCGGATGGCGTGCGCCGACGCGAGGTCATTAGCTAGTAACAAAACTTTTGGCAGAAAACCTGAACTCAGCGCGATTTGGGGGCCCATGATCCTCATCTACATACAGCAATCGGCAATTAACGTCCTGGTCAGTACGATGGTGGCGCATTATGGCTCGTTGCTTCTGTATCCCAGGCAAATTCCGGGAAAGAAATACCCTCTCTGCCGCAATCTTTTCGCGACCTGTGAGCTTGGTTACACTCTAATCAATGAGTTCACCTTGCGAGGATTCCTCCGGTAAATGACACCTCGAAAGCCCTATGTTTTCGCACTCTTGGGGCTATCAGCCATCCTGTGTTGCGGTTCCGCTCCGGCGCAATCGAATCGCAATAATTCCGTGGACAATCCCTATGCCGGAAGCGTGCAGGCGGCTCCTGCCACTCCGGAGGTGAGGAAGCTCTCTCTGGACGACGCTATTCGCCTCGGAATTGAGAACAACCTCGCCTTGACGCTTGCTCGTCTGAACCAGGAATCCGCCGCAGCCCAGAGACTGCAATTGGTCAACGCGTTGTTACCCAATCTTTCGGCGCACGCCGAGAATGGCGTCCATGAGATTAACCTGAGGGCCGCAGGGTTCAGCACATCGCTCCTGCCTGAGTTTGGCGTTCCCCCCGCGGAAGCCGCGCATTTTCCATATATCACCAGGGTCACTTCCACGGTAGGGCAGGTGAACTTCTCGCAGGCTCTATTCACGCTGGCAGGCTGGGATGTGTGGAAAGCCGCACAGGCCAACGAGCGAGCCGCTTACTATAACGCTCAGTCTTCGCGGGGGTTGGTAGTCCTCAATGTTGGAACGACGTACCTGCAGGCGTTGGCTGACTCAGCTCAGGTGGATTACGCTGCAGCCCTGCTCAAAACCGACGAAACATTACTATTCCAGGCTCGCGAGAAGCATAAGGCCGGAACAGCCGCTAATCTCGATGAATTGCGGGCCCGTGTGCAATATCAGGCGCAGCAGCTTGCCCTCATTCAGGCTGAGAACACCTTCAAGAAGGATAAGATCGCACTCAATCGCGAAATCGGTCTCGCTCCCGAGCAGGAAATCCAGCTTACCGACGCCGCGCCGTACTCCGACCTGGCAGCCATAACGATCGAAGATGCCCGGCGTGAGGCCTACGCAAGCCGCCAGGACTATCAGCAGATCAAGCAGCAGATCGAAGCTGCGCGGCTGGAGCGCAGGGCCGCAAAACATGAGCGATTTCCGAGCATCACCTTCCGCGGCAACTATGGCGTGACCGGAGTCACGGGAGGCATCTATCACGGAACATTTTCCGCCATGGGACAGTTAAGCGTTCCGATTTTCGAAGAGGCGAAATTCCGCGGCGACCGCGACGTGGCCGATGCGCAGCTGGAAGAGCTTCATTCGGAATTGAACGACCTGACAAACAAGATCGACCAGCAGCTGCGCGACAGTCTGCTTGATCTGCAGACTGATGCAGAACTGGTCCGGGTATCACGCAGCAACCTCGAGCTTGCCGCGAAGACGCTAGAACAAACCACCGACCGCTTTCAGGCCGGAGTCGACGACAATCTTCCTGTGGTTCAGGCGCAGTCTACCCTCGCCCAGGCGCAGAGTCAGTACGTTCGCAACCTACACCAGTTCAACCAGGCAAAGCTCGGCCTTGCCCGCAATCTGGGCATCGTCGATACGCAATACAAAAACTACATACCGACTGGCTCCGGAACAACGGGCGGCCAGCAGCCACACGGCGGAAAATAGAGCCTATTGCGCCTACGGGACCGGCGCGACTTCAGCATCGAAGAAGCCCGTCTCAATCACGCTGCCGTGCTTCATCTGAACGATGATGCGGTAAGTTCCCGGGCTGGGAAATCCATATGGAAAACTGACCGTGTTTGGCATCCCCGGCTGGCTCATGCCGGGCATTGCGGCCATATCGTTCTGGGTCGCAGCCGCGTCATTGCTTCCCGCACGGTTTTGCGCCTGGGCAATCATCATGGCTGCCATTGACGCGGTACCTGATGGATGAATATGAGCGAAGACCGTTCCGTCTGACTTGATGAAAGCAGCGTGTCCTGGCATGCCCATGTACAGGGCCATCTCCGCCGCTGGACGTTGCTCAGGATCGCGGAGTTCGAACGTAAAGTCATACGGGGTTTTTGCGATGAGTGTTTCGGGACGCTTCCAGACCATTGTGTAGCCGTCCGGGAGTTTGTAGCTGGACCGCGTCTGGATCGGCTCTCCCGCGTTCCTGAGAGGAATCGAGGTCCCCTCGGCGTCATCGCCGCCGAGTGGGTTACCGGAGATTTTGGGTAGCGTTATGGATCCGACGATTGTCTCCGGGAAGCCGTTCTCATGTACAACATCCGCATAGAGCCGATAATTGCCCGCAGGGACAGATGGCAGCCGGAGGCTAAAATCCCCGGGGCCGGCAACCTCCGGGTGAAGATGAAATACCACATCCATTGCCGGCCATCGCAGCATGTAGAGATGCATGACATGATCGTGGTCGGGAATAAAGTCATCGAGCCTTCGCTGCTTGAGCCAACCGGGATCCGACAGCCGCAGATCCAATACGTCGCCCGGCTTTAGTTCAGCCTGCATCTGGAGTGGTTTGTAAATGTAACGGCTGTAATCTGCGGCTTCGGCACCCCACCAGCGGTTTCCAAACACGACTGCGCCAATCAACAGTACAAGCGTAATTGTCATAGCCACATAAGCGCGCCGCCGGCGCTCCGGGGTGGCTTCAGCACCGGGAGCAAGCTGCGCGTCGCGGGTTGCAGCGCCCACAATACTCACCAGTCCGCCTACGAGAATGATCCCCAGAATGGCCAGCATGACTCCCAGGCCGGGCTGCATCTTGCGAGTTGCGATGGCTGTGGCGGGCACCGGTGCTGAGAAGACCCCTGAGCCCTTGCTGCCGTAAACCGTGAAGCGGATCTGCCAGGACCCGGTAGCCATGAGCCAGAGATGGCCCGTAAAGAACTGCGCAGATGGCCGTTGCATGGCGTCCGGCACAGGCGGATATTTCGCCGCTTCGCCCGTGAGCGGGATAGGCGTAATCTCTATTCGCTCGATGCCGGGACTCTCCGAGCGAAGCTCGATATCGGCAACTCCCGGAATAACGAGCGGCGGGCGGACCACCACTAGGAGCTTATAGGGCCCAGCGTTGCCTTCGACGTAGACGTCCGGGCTGCCCACATGGGCACTGGCCGGAAGCACAAACATCGCTAATGCCAGACAGAGCAGCGCGGACTGAAGCCAAGAGCGACTCAGAATCATCGTTGAATCTTTTTCATCCAGTTTCCGAGCCCGAATCCCAGCCAGGTAAACGCGGCTGCCAGAAACATGGCCTTTCCCAGCCCCTGCCATAAGGCCAGACCGTGATCGGGATTCAGAAACTGTCGCAAAATGTCAGCGGACGTGGACGGCATGTTGTAATCGTGGAATCCGGTAGCGAAGAACCGGTTTTCGGCCGCTTTGCTCATTAGAAAATTCGCCAACGGCCACTCGACCGCGACCAGAGCAAGAACAAAAACCGGCCCGGCTATTAATGATGTGAGCCACGGCTTCCAATTTTTCGTGCAGGTAAGCAGCAGATCGATAGCCACTGCCGGAACGATCACCAGCAGCGGAAATTTCGGAGGCACGAATTGCGTCACATGCTGATACACGGGACCAAGCTTGGCCTCGGCCGGAAACAGCGGAAGGATGAGGATGATCCCGCAGAGAAAAACGGTGTAGACCATGGCCATCCAGGTTGCCGCCCACCGGTTTCGTGAGCAGAGGTGGATCGCAGCAAAGTACATCGGAGTGCCAAGCGCGCATGCGATATAGGCACTCGCGCTGTGAAGGTAAACATCCCAGGTGTATTCCATCCGAAAGAACATCGAGAGAACGAGAAGCAGGCCGGAGATGTAGAGCATTAGCCATTGGAGATGCCTGAACTCCGGGCTACCCTGTCCCCTGTTCGCTTCTGCCCGGTTCATCGCCGCCACGATCAGAAAGAGCGAGCCGAGGCAGACGGCCCAGATGCCCAGCATCAGAACCGTATGCGGAGGGGAGACGATCTTTACGTCGAGGCCGTAGGCATTGTGCCACCAGTTATCGAAGGGAGCCGAGGTCAGCATTGCGATGCCCCCCCAGGCAGCAAGAAAGGCACCCAGCGGCCCGCGGAAACCTAAAACCCGGACTGACGAAGCGACCAGTTCGCGCGGGCGCAGGAAAGTGGTCCAGAGAATCAAGTAGCCGCTGTAAATTCCGGCCAGCACTCCGCACAGATAAATTGCCATGTGCGCCGATGTCCAGAAAGTGTCTCGACCGATGGAGCGGTGCCAGGAGACGTCCCAGTGAGCGCCGATGGTAACGGATGTGACAGCCAGCGCTGCGCACCAGAGATACCAGGGGATGTGCCCGGTGGCAGTCGCAGTGGGTTGGGCCGCGGTAACGGTCGCCATGAGTGACCTCGCACGATGTAGATAGGATACAGCGTGGAGCAAAACGTATATATCATGGCATGAACTTGCGAGGAGGCTCGCGTGCGCAGATGGGTTTCATTGATGACTATCGTAGCTGCATCAGCTTGGGGGCAGACAGGTCTGTCAACAAAATGGGAAGAACTGACCGGGCCTGATTTCATCAATGCCATTCACCAGGCGCAGAATGTGTGCATCCTGCCCTTCGGCATTCTTGAGAAACACGGACCTCATTTGCCGCTCGGCACCGACCTCATAAACGTGCGCTACGCGGTCGAGCATGCCGCACAGCAGGAATACGCCGTGATCTTTCCCGCATACTACTTCGGACAGATCGCCGAAGCGCGGCAGCAGCCCGGAACTGTTTCCTACAGCATGCACATGCAACTCGACCTGCTTCAGGAGACAACAGATGAAATGGCACGAAACGGTTGCAAAAAGATTGTCATTGTCAACGGGCACGGCGGCAACGAACACCTGCTGCCTTATTTCGCACAGTCACAGTTACAGATGTCGCACGATTATGTCGTTTACATCTATTGGCCGCATCCGGCCGACCTGCCAGGGCGTCCGCCGCTCCATTCAAAGACCGACATGCACGCCGGCGAATCGGAAACGGCCCATACTCTGGTTTCACGGCCCGACCTGGTACATATCGACCGCGCAAACCAGGAGTCAGGCAGGGACCAGGCACGCCAGCATCTGCCTGATGGAGTCTACACGGGCATATGGTGGTACGCGCGGTTTCCGAACCACTACTCGGGTGACGGAAGCCTCGCGACCAGGGAACTGGGCGAGTTTGATATGAAGGCTTGGGCAGATGAGATCGCAAACGTGATCAAAGCAGTCAAGGCCGACAATGTAAGCCTTGAGTTGCAGAATCAGTTCTACAAGGATGCGCAGCATCCGTTGGATACGAAGCAGTAAGGCACACCCATGTCCCCATTAGGACATAAGCGGCATCATTTGGGCTGCTTCGCGATAATCATCGAGGCAATCTTGTTGTAGGTTGCCTGCGGAATGATCTTCTTCGACACTAATTGATCCTTACGGGCGTAAGGACGACCGGGGGATGATCTTCTGCGCATAAGCATCGCCGATGCCAGGAAGCGACTTCAACTGGTCGGCGGTCGCGCTGTTGATGTCAACCAGATCCTGGGCAGGCGGCTTTACCTGCTTTGCAGTAGATTGCGCCATGGCTGGCCAGAATCGGCCGACATTCGGACCGCCTATTAACAGAACTGCAAGCAAAAGAATACCGAGCGAAAATCGCCGTCTCATCTCATTGTTCTCCTGGGACTTTGAGATCCAATCTCGAACGGGCGAAATCTTGCGCTTCCCGCCTGAGCTTTGTCAAGCATCGGGCGATCACTCAGTAAGAGGCTTTGCCGCTAGGCGACGCGAGTAGGCTTCCCAATGGACCCGGGCAAAGAAGAGCCCGGCATAAATCGCCGGGCTCGTAGATTGTGCTTTCGCCTGGATGGCGCTCTTACTCTGACGCAGCCATCTCTTCGGCTTCGCCTTCCTGGCGCATCATCTCGAGCTCGCGCTCGTAGGCTTCGTGCGCTTCGGTCACTTCCTGCTGGACGCGCTGGGCGGCTTCTTCGAGCTCGGGTGAGAGCTGAATATTGCGGTAGTACTCCATGCCCGTTCCAGCGGGGATAAGGCGGCCGACAATCACGTTCTCCTTGAGGCCGCGCAGGTTATCGACAGCGCCGTTGATAGATGCCTCGGTGAGAACACGCGTGGTTTCCTGGAACGACGCCGCGGAGATGAAGCTGTCGGTCGAGAGCGAAGCTTTCGTAATGCCGAGCAGGAGCGGACGGCCAATGGCTGGGCGTCCTCCGTTGGCGATCACGCGCTCGTTCTCTTCGCGGAAGCGGAACTTGTCGACCTGCTGTTCGAGCAGGAAGCTCGTATCCCCCACTTCCTCGATCTTCACCCAGCGAAGCATCTGCCGAACGATGACCTCGATGTGCTTGTCCGAGATGGCCACGCCCTGGAGCCGATAGACTTCCTGGATTTCATTCACCAGATAGCCCTGCAGCTCCTTCTCACCCAGAACCGCGAGAATGTCGTGCGGATTCAGCGGCCCGTCCATGAGAGGTTCGCCGGCACGGAGCCGTTCACCCTCCTGGACGTTGACATGGATACCGCGCGGCACCGAGTACTCCTTCTCTTCTCCGTTGTCGGCTGTGACGTAGATCTTGCGCTGGCCCTTCGAGACTTCGCCGAACTTGACCACACCATCGATCTCGCTGATGATCGCGGTTTCGCGCGGCTTGCGGGCTTCGAAGAGCTCCACGACGCGAGGCAGACCGCCCGTGATGTCCTTAGTGCGCGTGGTTTCGCGCGGAATCTTCGCGAGGACATCGCCTGGGTGGACTTCGTCTCCATCCTGGATCATCAGGTGAGCCCGTGATGGCATCAGATAGCGCTTGTTGCCCTTGGCTCCCTTGATGATGATAGCGGGCTGGCGCTTCTCGTCCGAAGCCTCCGAAACCACCAGGCGAGACAATCCGGTGACTTCGTCGACTTCCTCGTTCAACGTGATGCCTTCCTGCAGGTCCTTGAACTGTACAGTACCGCCTATCTCGGTCAGGATCGCGAAGGTATACGGGTCCCACTCGGCCAGAACCTGCCCGAGCTCGACGTGCTGGCCTTCTTCCACCTTAAGGTGCGCTCCGTAGACGATCTGGTAACGCTCCTTCTCGCGGCCACGCTCGTCGATGACGGCAATAGCGCCCGAGCGATTCATCGCCACCAGGCCGCCTTGCTTCGATCGCACGGTGACCAGGTTGATAAAGCGGATCGTGCCGTTGTTCTTTGCGTCGAGGCGCGACTGCTCGGCGACTCGTGATGCCGTACCTCCGATATGGAAGGTTCGCATCGTGAGCTGAGTTCCCGGCTCGCCGATCGACTGTGCGCCGATGACACCTACCGCCTCGCCGAGTTCCACCATGCGGCCAGAGCCCAGATTACGGCCATAGCACAGGACGCACACTCCACGCCGTGATTCACAGGTAAGCACAGAGCGAATCTTGACGCGCTCGATACCGGCTGCCTGAATTGCCGAAGCGATGTCTTCGTTGATCTCCTGGTTAATGTCAACAATAACGTTACCTTCGAAGTCCTTGAGTTTCTCGAGCGATACGCGGCCGATAATTCGATCCCGCAGCGGCTCGATAATCTCGCCGGACTCGACAATGGGCATCACGTAGATTCCTTCCACAGTGCCGCAATCTTTCTCGCTGACAATGACATCCTGCGCCACGTCGACGAGACGCCGTGTCAGGTAACCGGAGTCGGCGGTCTTCAGAGCGGTATCGGCAAGGCCCTTGCGCGCGCCGTGAGTCGAGATAAAGTATTCGAGCACGGTAAGCCCTTCACGGAAGTTCGCCGTGATCGGGGTCTCGATAATTTCACCTGAAGGTTTGGCCATCAGCCCGCGCATTCCGGAGAGCTGACGGATCTGCTGCTTCGACCCACGAGCGCCGGAGTCGGCCATGATGTAGATCGGATTCATGGTGCCGGCCTTATCAGCTTCCTTCATGTTGTTGAACATCTCATCGGCGACCTTCTCCGTCACCGTCGACCACAGTTGAATGACCTTGTTGTTGCGCTCGCCGTTGGTGATGGCGCCATCAAGATACTGCTGCTGCACCGCGAAGCGCTGCTTCTCCGCGTCACGCACAACGGGGTACTTGGTCTCCGGAATGACCATGTCATCCAGGCCGACAGAAAGACCGGAGCGCGTAGCGAACTGGAAGCCCAGCTCCTTGATGCGGTCGAGCATCTTGACCGTCACCTCGAGTCCGAGGTTTAGATAGCAGTAATTGACCAGCTGCCCAATGCCCTTTTTCTTGAGCAGGCCGTTGACATACGGCATGCCTTCGGAAAGAGCGTCGTTCAGGATGGCACGTCCCACCGTCGTCGAGATGTACTGCTTGTCGTACATCACCGGCTCAGTGTGGATCAGGTCCTGATCGTCATACGCGGTGGTCATATCGAGGACAGGACCGCTGTAGCGCAGGCGAATCGGTGAAAGCGTCTCAACTTCCTTCGCCTCAAGCGCCATCAGCACTTCTTCTACGCTCGCGAATACGCGGCCTTCGCCCTTCGCTCCCTTGCGCGCCTTGGTCAGGTAATAGAGGCCGAGAACCATGTCCTGCGTAGGAACGGTGATCGGCTGACCCGAGGCAGGCGACAGGATGTTGTGCGAAGCGAGCATCAGTACGCTGGCTTCCACCTGCGCCTCCGGCGACAGTGGAATGTGCACTGCCATCTGGTCGCCGTCGAAGTCCGCATTGAAGGCCGTGCAGACCAGCGGGTGGATTTTGATCGCTTTGCCTTCAACCAGCACGGGCTCGAAGGCCTGGATGCCGAGGCGATGAAGCGTTGGAGCACGATTGAGAAGTACCGGGTGATCCTTGATCACTTCCTCAAGAATGTCCCACACGATAGGCTCCTGCAGCTCCACCATTTCCTTCGCCTGCTTGATGGTCGTGCAGTGGCCGGTCTGTTCCAGCCGGTGATAGATGAACGGCTTGAACAGCTCCAAAGCCATCTTCTTGGGAAGACCGCACTGGTGCAGCTTCAGCTCCGGTCCGACAACGATCACCGAGCGGCCAGAGTAGTCGACACGTTTGCCGAGCAGGTTCTGGCGGAAGCGGCCCTGCTTGCCCTTGAGGGTGTCGGAGAGCGACTTCAGCGGACGGTTATTCGCGCCGCGCAACACGCGGCCGCGGCGGCCGTTGTCGAAGAGCGCGTCGACAGCTTCCTGCAGCATGCGCTTCTCGTTGCGCACGATCACCTCAGGCGCATGGAGGTCCATGAGCTTCTTGAGGCGGTTGTTGCGGTTGATCACGCGGCGATACAGATCATTCAGGTCCGAAGTTGCAAAGCGGCCGCCATCGAGAGGCACCAGGGGCCGCAGTTCCGGCGGAATGACCGGAATCACATCGAGGATCATCCACTGCGGCTTGTTGCCCGATTTGCGGAAGGCCTCGACAACCTTGAGCCGCTTGGCATACTTCAGGCGCTTCTGGAGTGAGGTCTCGGCCTTCATGCGCTCGCGGAGCTCGGTCGCAAGCTCGTCCACATTCACGCGCTTGAGCAGTTCCTTAATGGCTTCTGCGCCCATCATGCCCTTGAAGCCGGTTGGCCGGTACTGAGCATCGAGCTCGCGGAAGCGAGTCTCGTCCTTGATGATCTCGCGCTCGCGAACAGGCGCGTCACCCGGATCGACGACGACGTAGCTCTCGAAATACAGCACGCTTTCGAGGTCGCGCAGCGAAATATCGAGCAGATGGCCGATGCGTGAAGGCAGTCCCTTGAAGAACCACACGTGCGAACACGGCGACGCCAGCTCGATGTGCCCCAGGCGCTCACGGCGCACTTTCGATACCGTAACTTCCACACCGCACTTGTCGCAAATGACTCCGCGGTGCTTCATGCGCTTGTACTTGCCGCAGAGGCATTCCCAATCGGTGACTGGGCCGAAGATGCGTGCACAGAAGAGTCCGTCGCGCTCCGGCTTGAATGTACGGTAGTTGATGGTTTCCGGCTTGGTAACCTCGCCATGCGACCAGCTGCGGATCTTTTCTGGCGAAGCCAGTTGAATGCGAATCGCGTCAAAGTCGGTGATGGGAGTTGTCAATTCAAACGGGCTGGAACGGTACAAGGTGTTCCTCCTGGCAGCTTCTAGCTCTTAGCTGCGGTTGCTTCTGTTCTTTACCTGCGGCTCCTTTGCGGAAGCCATCTATCTTTTTCCGCTGCCGTTAGCTAGAAGCTAAGAGCTAGTAGCTAACGGCTGCTTTCAGTCCGCGGCTGCCAGTGTCGGCAGCGGTTGCTTCTTCGCTTCTCCTTCGGGAGTCATCTTCATCAGCTCAACATCGAGACAGAGCGACTGCAACTCGCGGATGAGCACGTTGAACGACTCCGGGACGCCCGGCTCGATCGCTGCCTCGCCCTTGACAATGGCCTCATAAATCTTGGTGCGGCCATAGACGTCATCCGACTTTGCAGTGAGCAGCTCCTGAAGAATGTAAGCAGCGCCATAAGCTTCGAGCGCCCACACTTCCATTTCGCCGAAGCGCTGTCCGCCGAACTGCGCCTTGCCACCCAGCGGCTGCTGTGTGATGAGCGAGTACGGCCCGATAGAGCGAGCGTGAATCTTGTCATCGACCAGATGCGACAACTTGAGCATGTAGATGTAGCCGACCGTAACCGGCTGCTCGAATTGTTCGCCTGTCATACCGTCATAAAGCACCGACTTTCCTGAAGCCGGCAGTCCGGCCGCGGTCAGGAGCGCTTTGATCTCCGTCTCCTTGGCGCCGTCAAAAACCGCCGTGCCAAACCATATACCGCGACCCATGCCGAGGCCGACGCGAATCGTCTGCTCGTCATCAAGGTCGAGCAGCTGGCGCAGTGTGGCCGTACCCGCGAACTTCTCCTTGAAAATTTCGCGGATCGCGTTGGCATGCTGATTCTGCTTGACGAGGGCAGCAACCTGAGTGCCGAGCTCGTGGGCGGCCCAGCCCAGATGGGTCTCAAGGATCTGACCTACGTTCATACGCGAAGGCACGCCGAGAGGGTTGAGAACGATTTCCACCGGCGTTCCATCGGGCAGATAAGGCATATCCTCTTCGGGCAGAATGCGTGCGATGACGCCCTTGTTGCCGTGGCGTCCCGCCATCTTGTCGCCAACCGACAGCTTCCGCTTCATGGCGACATAGACCTTGACCAGCTTGATGACGCCCGGCGCAAGCTCGTCGCCCTTCTGCAGCTTGGCGATCTTCTCGTTTGTGATCTTGCGCAGGACATCGATCTGGCGCGAGGTCATCTCTTCGATCTCGTCAATCTGCTCATTCACTCGCGGATCCTTATCGGCATAGCGGATGCGCTTAAGGTTCTTGGTGGAAATGCGCTCGATGGCATCGCGATCGAGAACCGCGTCCTTCACGAGCAGGCGCTTGTTCGTGCGCTCGTCGTGCAGGTCAGCCAGCACCACCTTGCCGCCGAGAATCGCCTCCAGACGCTTCAGGCGCTCGTCGGTGAGAATACGAATTTCATCGGCGAGGTTCTTCTCCAACCGCGCAACCTGGTCAGCTTCGATCTGCTTGGCACGCTCGTCCTTCTCCTGGCCTTTGCGGGAGAAGATGCGGACGTCAACTACCGTTCCTTCGATGCCCGGAGGGCAGGTAAGCGACGCGTCGCGAACATCCCCGGCCTTCTCGCCGAAGATAGCGCGCAGCAGCTTCTCTTCGGGAGTGAGCTGCGTCTCGCCCTTCGGCGTTACCTTGCCAACGAGAATGTCGTTGTGTTTGATCTTCGCGCCGATGCGGATCACTCCGCTCTCGTCTAGATCGCGCAGCGCATGCTCGCTGACGTTGGGAATATCGCGGGTGATTTCTTCCGGTCCCAGCTTCGTATCCCGCGCTTCGATCTCGAACTCCTCAATGTGTACCGAGGTGTAATAATCCTCGCGGACCAGCTTTTCCGAAATCAGGATCGCGTCCTCAAAGTTATAGCCGCGCCAGGGCATGAACCCCACAAGAACGTTACGGCCGAGGCCAAGTTCGCCCTGTTCGGTGCAGGGTCCGTCGGCGATGACTTGCCCCTTCACCACGCGATCACCCTGACGGACAATCGGCTTCTGGTTGATGCAGGTGTTCTGGTTCGACCGCTTGAACTTGATGAGCTGGTAGATGTCCGAACCCACCTCACGCGAAAGCTGCGTGGGATGGTGCTCGCCTTCAACCCGAACGATGATGCGCTCGGAGTCAACCGAATCCACAATGCCGTTGCGCCGGGCCAGAATCACCGCCCCCGAATCCCGCGCGGTGACTCCTTCCATACCGGTTCCGACAAACGGGGCTTCTGACACAAGCAGCGGAACGGATTGGCGTTGCATGTTGGCGCCCATCAGGGCGCGGTTCGCATCGTCGTGCTCAAGGAAAGGCACCAGCGACGCGGCAACCGAAACAAGCTGCTTCGGACTCACGTCCACATAATCGACTTCATTACGGTTGACGAGAACAAAGTTCCCCTGACGGCGCGCATTCACCAACTCCTCGGTAATGTTGCCGCTCTCGTCCAGATCGATGTTCGCCTGTGCGATCGTGTGGCGGTCTTCTTCCCATGCCGACAGGTAGAAGGAAAACGGCTCATGTTCCACCGTCCGCTTCTTGTCCTTCCTGAGCTGCCCATTCAGTTTTGAAACCTCCGACTTCTCGATGTGATCACCCACACGAAGGCCGCTTTCGCCGGCATTGGTGACCTGCACGTAGTCGAGCACCCGGCCATCTGAAACCCGCCGGTAGGGCGACTCGATGAAGCCGTATTCGTTAATGCGTGCAAAACAGGAGAGCGAGCTGATCAGACCGATGTTGGGCCCTTCCGGCGTTTCAATCGGGCAGATACGGCCGTAGTGCGTAGGATGAACGTCACGAACCTCGAATCCGGCCCGCTCGCGCGACAGCCCCCCCGGCCCTAGCGCGGAGAGCCGCCGCTTGTGCGTAATCTCCGACAAAGGATTGGTCTGGTCCATAAACTGCGAAAGCTGCGAGGATCCGAAGAACTCGCGGATCGCCGCCATCACCGGCTTGGCGTTGATGAGATCGTGCGGCATGGCCGTCGACATCTCCTGATACACGCTCATCTTTTCCTTGATGGCGCGCTCCATACGGACCAGGCCGATGCGGAACTGGTTCTCCATCAGCTCGCCGACTGCGCGGACGCGGCGGTTGCCAAGGTGATCGATATCGTCTACCGTGCCGATGTTCTTACGCAGCTTCAGCAGGTACTTGATCGTCGCGTAGAAATCCTCGGGCGTCAGGGTGCGGCGGTCGAGGGGCGCGGCCTCTGCATTCTCGTAGAGCTTGATGTTGAACTTCAGCCGGCCTACGCGCGAGAAATCGTACTTGCGCGGATCGAAGAACATGCCTTCAAAGAGCGCAGTTGCAGTGTCGAGCGTTGGCGGATCGCCCGGGCGCAGCTTGCGGTAGATTTCGATGAGAGCCTCTTCGGGCTTGCGCACCGAGTCACGCCGCAGCGTGTTGGTGATGATGTTGCCCACGTCGTCGCGCTCGGGGAAGAAGACTTCGATGTGGCTGACACCGCTCTCGATGATCTTGTGCAGCTTGTCTGAGGTAAGCTCCGTATTGGCTTCGAGGAAGACCTCGCCCGTCGTGGTATCAACCACGTCCGACGCCGTCACTGCGCCGTCCAGCTCTGCCGCCTCAACTTCGACTTCCGAGATCTTCGCATTGCGCAGCGCCCTCATGATTGAAGGCGTGATCTTGCGCCCGGAATGGGCAATCTCCTCGCCCTTGTGCACAACCGCGTGCGCAGGCTTGGCTCCGAGCAGGTGTGTGGGCTTCTCGGCGCTCTCATCCAGCGTCCAGAAGAGTTTGCCGTCTTTCACCGCGATCTTGTCGACTGTGTAGAAGGTCTTAAGGATTTCGTCGTCGTTCCGCAGTCCCAGAGCGCGCAGAAAGATCGTTCCCAGGAACTTGCGCTTGCGGTCGATGCGGACGTACAGCGTATTTTTCTGGTCGAACTCGAACTCCACCCACGATCCCCGGTAGGGAATGATCTTGCCAAGGAAATAGGTGCGGTTATTCGCCGTCTCAAAAAAGACACCCGGTGAACGGTGGAGCTGCGAAACGATAACGCGCTCGGTGCCGTTCACGATAAACGTACCGTTCTGCGTCATCAGTGGAATGTCGCCAAAAAAGACTTCCTGCTCCTTGATGTCGCGAATCGTCTTAGCACCCGTCTCTGGGTCCTTGTCATAAATTGTGAGACGGACCGTTACCTTTAGCGGGGCCGAATAAGTCATGCCCCTCTCTTCGCATTCCGCCTGGTCGTACTTGAGCTGCAGGCCTACAGGGTCGCCGCACTTGTTACAAAAGTCCGGAGTGTTCTTGTTGTAGGTGCCGCACTTCGAGCAGAGGACATCTCCAGGATGAAACGGGTCGGTGATTACCATGTTGCCGCAGTTCACGCAGGAAGTACGCAGGTGATGCAGTCCCTTCAGGTGGCCGCACTTGCACTCCCAGTTCCCGATCGAGTAGTCCACGAAATCAAGCTGTGAAATGTTGCGGAAATCGGTAATGGGAAACACAGACGTGAAGACAGACTGCAGACCGTTGTCCTCGCGCTCGGAAGGCAGCTTGTCCATCTGCAGGAACCGCTCATAGGAACGCCGCTGAACTTCAATCAGGTTAGGAATCTGGATCGATGTAGGTATTTTGGAAAAATCGAGACGGCTGCGAAGCGCGCGATTCTCGTTCGGCATGCTTGACTCCTCAGGACCCGTCGATACGAGGCTCCGGCGCACTTGCCGGAGGAGGAGACGCCACCCGAGTCACGCGGTGTCCCCTTTTGCTGCATTTCCACGCGAATCACGCCTGCTCCGCCCCGTTCGGAGCAAGCCTCGCGTTCCTTTCCCGCCGGCCATTTGTTCCCCGCGCCGCCGGTTTCCACTTGCACGGAATGCCCACGCGGGCGTAGGCTTCCGTTTTGCTCGACACGACGCGGGACGAATCCCGCACTCAACGTAGCTAGGGCCGGTCTAGTTGGCCGGCAGATCAAGGGCGAGATCGGTACGAAGGGAGCGAGACGCACTCAAGCGTGGGAATGATTCTGCCGACAAAACGGTCAGACGCTCGCGAAGACAGGACGTCTCGCGAGCGCCACAACCGGATTGTGCACTGATTGCAGTCAGAATTTCAGATTCCCGCCGTTTGCAATACCGCGTGTTCGCCGCCTTACAGCCGATCGCAAATCATATCCACAGGCTCGCCGATTATCCTGCAGATACGCCGGCGTTAAAAGCCACCGGATGAATTCCTTGGAAATACCGCTCCGATACCTCGCGCAGAATATCAAGCAACCCGAACCGGGAAACTTGCTGCTCTGTCATGTCACCGAGTTATCGCAATTTGATAGCACGATCCGGAGTGATCCCTCTCTGCTCGGAAAATCAAACGGAACGCGCATCTATGATCATAGCGCGTTCCGGTTTGGCATGCAACTTGCTCGCAGACTTTAGCATCGTCGGATGCCGGCTGCGATCCCGGTGAAGAGGGCATGGTATCCGCGGACGGCGATCCTGCCGTCCACAAACCATGCCGAATGTTGCGATTACTTAACCTCGACAGTGGCGACGCCTTCGAACTTCTTCTTGATCGCTTCGGCATCTTCCTTGCTAACGGCCTCCTTCAAAGGCTTAGGCGCGCCGTCGACCAGGTCCTTGGCTTCCTTCAAGCCAAGCGAGGTGACTTCACGAACAGCCTTGATGGTTGCGATCTTGTTCGCGCCTGCATCCTTCAGGATGACACTGAACTCGGTCTGCTCGGCAGCAGCCGGAGCAGCGGCACCTGCCGCAGCACCTCCGCCTGCCACGACGACCGGGGCCGCCGCGGCTGCGGAAACGCCGAGGCGCTCCTCGAGCTTTTTGACAAGGGCCGCCGCATCGAGAAGGCTGAGCCCGACGATCTGATCTTCCAACTGCTGTAAATCCGCCATGATTTCTTCTCCACCGTTTACTAAATTTGTGCTTCTGCCGGGTCGCCTTGGCTCTCCGGCTACCGCTCACCCGCTCCGAGGTTTCCGATGTGCCCAGACCCGGCACCCCTCAAGACGGCATCACGACCAATCTCATAACCACAGCCATTAGCCATAGGGCTAATGGCTGATCCCTAACTCGCAAACTTCTGCTTCTCAACCCCCTGGTTGAGGACGACCGCAAGGTCCCGGCCCGTTGCATTGATAACCGTGGCCAAACGCTGTGCGGGAGAATTGATCAGGAAGAGAAGCTTCGCGAAGATCTCCTCTTTGCCCGGCATCGTAGCGAGAGCCTTCACCTCATCGACATTGATCACCTTGCCGTCGACAATGCCCAGCTTGAAGGTGAACTGCGCGTTTTCTTCTACCCAGGCCGAGAGGGCCTTGGCAAGCGCGACCGGATCGCCTTTGGTGTAAGCGACAGATGACACGCCCTTCAATCCCTGCAGAGCTGCCTCGATCTGCGAGCCCTTTGATGCCCGTGCCGCAAGCTTATTCTTGAGCACGCGATAGCGCCCACCGGCTGCGCGCACCGTCTTACGCAGCTCGAAATCTTGCGCCACGGTCAGCTTTGCGAATGTACCGACGATAGCGCTGGTCGAACCTTCAAGCTCTTTCGCGAGTTGCTCGACCTTCTCCGCCTTCTTTGCCTTGGTCAATGCCATAAAAATAAGCCTCTAGCTTCCAGCTACTAGCCCCTAGCTCATCTCAAACTTTGTCTCGGACCACCGGTCCTATAAGCGCCTCATCCCGGCTTGCTAGCGGCTAGAAGCTAGAAGCTAGAGGCTGTATTCCTACGCCTTGGCCACCGCATCAGCAATCGAGCTATCGAGCAGAATCCCGGGACCCATGGTTGAACTCAGTGTAATGCCCTTGATGTACTTGCCCTTGGCCGCTGAGGGCTTGGCGCGGACCACGCTCGAAATCACCGTCTGCGCGTTTTCGACCAGCTTCTCGGGCGGAAACGAAATCTTCCCTACAGGCACGTGCACGAGAGCTGTCTTGTCGGTACGAAATTCAACCTTACCGGCCTTGATCTCGCGAATTGCAGCCGCCACGTCGCTGGTTACGGTGCCTGTCTTGGGGTTGGGCATCAGGCCGCGCGGACCCAGCACCTTACCCAACCGTCCTACAGACTTCATCATGTCCGGTGTTGCAATCAGAGCGTCGAAGTCCGTCCAGCTTTCCTTCTGGATTTTTTCAACCAGCTCTTCTCCACCGACAATCTCGGCGCCGGCGGCCTCGGCTTCCTTCAGACGATCGCCCGTCGTGATCACCGCCACCTTCTTGGTCTTGCCCAGACCGTGCGGAAGAACGACAGTGCCGCGAACCATCTGGTCGGCATGCTTGGGATCGACGCCCAGACGCAGCGTCAGATCGACCGTCTCGTCAAACTTTGCGAATTTTACCTTTTGCAGGAGCGGAACCGCATCCTGAAGTGCATAAGGGCGACGCTCCACAGCCGCGCGCGCCTTCGCGACATTCTTGCTCACTTTTTTCGACATGCTTCCTCGTCTTCCACCGCTCGGACGATGCTGCATGCCGGCCGTGGTATGTGCTACAGCGCCTCGTGGCGAGACGTACCTCTAATTATGCCTCATTCCTCAGGCTCACGCAATGAAAACTACTGCCAAAGTCGCTGCATCTTGAGGTAAGACCCCATGATCGATCCTTCTCCCTGAAGAACCTCAGGGTTCAGCAGCGTTTCCCGCTCACTCCCGGGGCGGTAGATCGTGGCCAGCTTGCCGATCGTCTGCACACGGATGCAGGTCTGGCCGAATGATCGGAATGGCTGACATCCGCCTGCCTCCCGTCGAGCCTTACGCGACGACTTCAATCCCCATTGAACGCGCCGTGCCCTTGATGCTCTTCACCGCAGCCTCGACTGAAGCCGCATTCAGATCTGGCATCTTCTGCTTGGCGATATCGAGCACCTGGGCCTCTGTCACCTTGCCGACCTTGTCCTTGTTCGGCGTCCCCGAACCCTTGGCCAGATTCGCCGCCTTCTTGAGCAGCACCGCTGCGGGCGGAGTCTTCGTCACAAACGTGAAGCTGCGGTCCACATAAACCGTAATAACGACCGGGATGATCAGTCCCGCCATTTCCTTGTTCTGCGTACGCGCGTTGAACTGCTTGCAGAACTCCATAATGTTGACCTGGGCCTGACCGAGTGCGGGGCCGACCGGCGGCGCAGGAGTTGCTTTGCCCGCTTCAATCTGGAGCTTAACCTGAGTCTGTACTTTCTTCGGTGGTGCCATTCTGCAATTCCCTCTTAAGAGCTACTAGCCTGCCAGCCACTAGCTAAATTTCGTGCTAATCCAACCCTTCGTCAATTGCGGCGCAAACTCATCCACAATCCAGCCAGAAGCTAGACGCTTCTTTACTGCTCAACTTTCTCAACCTTGCCGAACTCGAGTTCGACCGGCGTGGATCGTCCGAAGATCGTAACCATGACCTTGACTGTCTCGCGATCCTCGTTGACCTCGTCGATAACGCCATTGAAATTCGCGAACGGCCCTTCCGTAATACGCACCGACTCGTTCTTCGCGAACTTGATTTTGATCCGCGGCTTGTCCTTCGCAGTCTCGCTTCGGAAGAGGATCGAGCTGACTTCCTCCTCACTCAACGCCACCGGCTTGTCGCCTGTACCCAGAAACCCGGTCACCCGCGGCGTGTTCTTGATCACGTGCCACAGGTCGTTATCGAGATCCATCTCCACTAGGACGTAGCCCGGCAGGAACACACGCTCTACCGTGCGCTTTTTGCCATTCACAATTTCTGTGACTGGCTCAGTCGGGATCATCACACGGCCGATCTTGGTTTGCAGACCGAAGGCTTGAACCCGGCTTTCGATCGACTCCCGCACTTTGCGCTCAAACCCCGAATACGCGTGGATGATGTACCACTTGAAGCGCTCATTGGCCGCCGGTTCGAGCTGTCCCGGAGGTATTTCTCCTCCCACTCCGCCGCTGCCGCCGTTCTCGATTTCTTCTGCCATCAACATCCTCTGCGCTCTCGCTTACTGCGCACTACTCAATGCATGCAACAGCGACCGAAGCACCCAGTCAAGTCCCGAATCCACCACATAGAAAAAGGCCGCAAAAGCGAAGACCGTGACGATCACAACCGTGGTGGTCGCGCGCGCCTCGGCACGAGTCGGCGTAACCACTTTGCGCATTTCGCTGCGGACATCCTTCAGAAAGTCCCGCGTGCGCACGAACAATCCGGTCACCCGAGTGAGCGCGCTGTTGTCGCTGGGCGGCGGCCCTGCTTTGGCTATCGATTTCTTTTCTGCTACGGGCATCGCCCTGCTCCCCGGCGCCATCTCTGGTCGGCCACTACTTCTTTCTATTCTGGCAGGGGCGGAGGGATTCGAACCCCCAAGTTCGGTTTTGGAGACCGACAGTTTAACCGTTGAGCTTACGCCCCTATAAAACAGGGCTCAGAAGTCAGGGCTCAGGGCTCAGTTTTTACTGTGCTCTGCGCTCCGCGCTCTGGGCACTGCCTACTTCGTTTCCTTGTGATCGGTGTGCTTGCGGCAGCGCTTGCAAAACTTCGAGAACTCCAGACGACCAGTGGTCGTCTTCTTGTTCTTCGTCGTCGAGTAATTCCGCTCCTTGCACACCGGGCACTGCAATGTCACAATTTCGCGCATCTTTCTATCCTAACTGAAACCCGGTCCCTCTTCTACGCCTTGCAGAAACCGAGTCTTCGAATTTCACACTCCCCTTGCCCTGCTTGCCTGTTCGAGGCCGCAGCCGGGAGACCTGCATCTCGCCAACTCGCTGACTTGCTGGCCGTCTTACCGCTGGCCGCTCTATTCCTGACGCCTTACTGGATAATGTCCGTAATCGTACCGGCACCTACGGTGCGTCCGCCTTCG
>JAFAMZ010000124.1 GCA_019232935.1 Silvibacterium sp. | reverse complement strand
GTTTCAGCGGCGCGCAGATCGCGATCGGTGTTCGTCGGCAACGGTGGTCTGCGAGCCGGGTGGAGCGCGCTGATCTTCCTGGGCATCTTCGCCGGACTGGTTTTTATCAGTGCGCTTCCCTTCTTTTCTTTCATCCACTTCCAGGTAAAGCGCGGCGAACCGCAGCCGGCTTATGTCGCCATGGTGCAGGAGGGCGTGTCGGCGGCGCTGGTGCTGGTGGCCACGTGGATCATGTCGCGAATCGAGAAGCGTTCCTTCAGAGTGTACGGATACGCGGGGAAGGCAAAGGTCATGCGCTTTGCGTGGGGCTGCGTGTGGGGATTCGGGGCAATCTCAGGGCTGGTGCTGGCGCTCTGGAAGTGGCACCTGCTGGCTTTCGACGGATCGCCACTTACCGGGCCGGCAACGTGGAAGTTTGCGGCGGAATGGGCACTGGCGTTTTTCTTCATCGGAATCTTTGAGGAGTCGCTGCTGCGCGGTTACCTGCAGTACACGCTGGCGCGGGGACTAGGATTCTGGTGGGGTGCGTTGATCCTCTCAGCGCTGTTTGGCGGCATCCACTCGGTAAATGCGGGGGAGTCTCCGGTAGGGTTGTTTGCGGCGGCGGCCATTGGACTGGTGCTCTGCCTCAGCCTTTGGTACACCGGATCGCTGTGGTGGGCAATTGGCTTTCATGCGGCCTGGGACTGGGGCGAGACGTACTTCTACGGAACGGCAAACAGCGGAATGGCCGCCGCGGGACATCTGTTTTCCGAGCACCCATCGGGACCCCTGCTCTGGAGTGGCGGCGCTACCGGCCCGGAGGGGAGCCTGCTGGTGTTGCCTCTGATTCTGATCGCGGCATTACTGATGTGGCTCTGGTGGGGACGGAGGGTTGTGTCTCCGTTTGCGGGCAGCGGGTGGAGGCCTGCTCCAGAGAACAGGGAACAGGGTTTAGGGAACAGGGAACAGGGATCAGGGATTAGCGGGCCGGCGGCCGATGAATTCATGGAAATCGAACGCTGACTCTCTTTCAAGGTGCCCTAAGCAGAGCGTAGAATCATTCAACCATCGAGATGGAGGAGGGAACAACGCATGAATCGCCGGGAATTCCTCACCACCGCAGCAGCAGCCGGAGTGGGCGCTGCTTACCTGAAGCCGTCCGCGTTCGGATCAGTCCTCGATACTCCAGGTGGACAGCGCAAAGTTCAGGCCACCGACACTGTGGTGCTGGGCAAGACGGGCATCAAGACGAGCCGGCTGGCGATGGGCACCGGGACGTTCGGGTTCGGCGGCGGATCGAACCAGACGCGATCAGGCAGGCTGGTGCAACTGCTGGTCAGCGGATATGACAGCGGACTGATTTTCTTCGATACGGCGGATTCGTATGGGAGCCATCCCGAGGTTTCGGCGGCGCTGAAGCAGGTGGGGCGCGCGAAGGCGGTGGTGATGACCAAGTGCGACGACCGCGATCCGAAGGGGGCAAAGGCAGACATCGACCGCTATCTGCGCGAGTTGGGGACGGACTACATCGATATTGCCCTGATTCACTGCGTGACCGAGGGAGACTGGACGACGCGGTATCGCGGCGTGATGGATGTATTCGAAGAGGCCAAGCAGCAGGGCAAGATTCGCGCGCATGGCGTATCGTGCCACTCGATTGAAGCGCTGCGGGCAGCGGCGAAATCTCCATGGGTCGAGGTGGACCTGGTGCGGCTGAATCCTGTGGGCGCGCACATGGACGCCGATCCGGAGACGGTGGTTGGAGTCATCAAGGAGATGCGGGCGCAGGGCAAAGGCATTATTGGAATGAAGATCCTGGGCCAGGGCGCGATGCGCACGCGTCAGGACGAGGCGATCCGTTATGCGCTGGGCACGGGCGTGCTGGATGCGTTCACGATCGGGGCCGAGAACCGGAACGAGCAGCAGGACCTGATCCGGAGGGTGGCGGCGGCGTGAACGGGGCAGCTTCTGGCTGCTAGCTTTTGGCTGCTAGCTCGGAGCCCAGGAATCATGTTCGAGTGTGCATGTCCTCACACTTAAAAGCAGGTCCCTCGACTACGCGCACTATGTGCGCTTCGCTCGGGATGACAAGTCTTAAATGAGCAGCAACGCTAATTTAATTGACTCTCCTTCTCAATGAGACAATACCCTCGGAATGGCTTTAGGACGAGGTGTTGAAATCAAGGAGCGGCGCAGGCGGCCTGTTCTGCGCGTTTTCATAAGCATCGTTGTAGTTCTCGTGCTGCTGGCTGGACTGGCGGCGCTGTGCGGAGCGTGGTGGCTGAAGCATGCGATGCGGGCGGCGCTTCCGCAGCTTGACGGGCAGGTACGGCTGCCGGGGCTGACGGCTGCGGTCACTGTCCGGCGCGACCGGCATGGCATCCCTCACATCGAAGCGGCGAATCTCGATGACCTGCTCCAGGCGCAGGGGTATGTGACGGCCCAGGACCGTCTCTGGCAGATGGACATGGCGCGGCGGATGGCTGCCGGAGAAGTGGCCGAGCTGCTCGGGTCCAAGCTCTTAGACCATGACAAGATGCAGCGGGTGCTGGGGATTCGAACCAATGCCGAGCGGCTGGTGGCGACGCTGAGCGAGAGCGACCGGAAGTATTTTGAGGATTATGCACGGGGCGTGAACGCATTTATAGATGAGGCCGCAAAGGAAAACGGGCAGACGCTGTCGCCGGAGTTCCGCCTGCTGGGCTACAAGCCGAAGCTGTGGGGGCCGGTGGATTCGATGCTGGTGATCATGAGCATGAATCAGCTGCTCGATACGAGCTGGGACCTGAAGGTGATGCGCGAGCACGTGACTGCGCGGCTGGGGCCAACGCTGGCTGCGGACCTGTATCCGACGGGCTCGTGGAGGGACCATCCTCCGACGCAGGCTCCTCCGGATTTAACGGCTCCGCAGGAGAATATTCCGGATGTTCCGCTGGACGAGACGCAGACGAAAACCGACGATCTGCTGCACCTGCGCGAGGTGCTGCGCGGGACATGGGCTGGTTGCGAAGATTGCGCGGCCGGCTCGAATGAGTGGGCGGTTGCGGGGGTTCATACGGCCTCGGGGAAGGCAATGCTGGCGAACGATATGCACCTGCCGCACGGGATTCCGAATATCTGGTACGAGGCCGATCTAAAGAGCGGCAACTTTCACGTGGGCGGTGTGACCGTGCCGGGGATTCCTTTCATTGCCGAGGGTCACAACGAGCACATCGCGTGGGGATACACGGCGATGTATGCCGATATGCAGGACGTGTATGTGGAGCAGGTAAACGCGCAGGATGAATACAAGGCTGCGGACGGCTGGCATCCGGTGGAGCATGGGCGGGAGACGATTCATGTGCGCTTCGGGAAGGACGTCGTGGTCGAGACGGAGCGGACCGCGCATGGGCCGGTGATTTCGCAGCTGATTCCCGGCGAGAAGCGCGTTCTGGCGCTGCGATGGAGCATCTGCGATCCGAAGGCGAGCGGAGAGCCGCTGATGGAGATGAACGCGGCATCGAACTGGCAGGAATTTCGCGCGGCGCTGAGCAAATGGTGGGGCCCGTCGCAGAATGTGGTGTACGCGGACGATCAGGGGCATATCGGATATCAGGCGGTTGGCTTTATTCCCTACCGGCCGACGGGCATTTCTCCGGCGCCGGTTGCGGACGAGAGTCACGAATGGCAGGGTTTTGTGCCGTTCGACCAGCTTCCGTCGACGCTCGATCCGGTGAACGGGGTGCTTGCGACAGCGAATTCGCGGGTGACGCCGGATGGGTATCCGCTGCAGCTGACGCTGGCCTGGGCCGATCCGTATCGCAATGAGCGGATATGGAAGTGGCTCGCGGGAAAGAACAAGCTGACGGCGGAGGACATGCTGAAGCTGCAGACAGATGTGTATTCGCCGATCGATCAGGAGCTGGCGCAGCGGTATGCCTATGCGATTGATCACGCGAAGAATCCCGGCAAGCGTCTGCAGCAGGCGGCAGACCTGATGCGCTCGTGGAACGGGGTGGTCAGCGTGGAGTCGGCTCCGGCGGCGATCGTGAACGCTGCGAATGGAGTCTTCTGGCGGATGGCGCTGTCGGCGAAGATCGGCGATGACTGGCAGCTCTATCACTGGCCGGAGAGCGGCTTCGCGCGCGAGGAACTGGTGACGCATCCCAAGACGGGGTGGCTGCCACAGAAGTATGCGACATGGGACGATTTTCTTGCGGATGTGGTGCAGGGGGGGCTGGACCAGGCGCATGCCCCCCTGGACCTGGCGAAGTGGCGATACGGCGAAAGCCACACCGTTGAGCTGGAGCATCCGCTTTATGGCATGCTGCCGTGGTTCAAGAGCTGGACGGGAACGGGCGCGCAGCCGCAGTCGGGGGACGGGACGACGGTGAAGCAGGTGGGGCACACGTTCGGGCCGTCGGAGCGCTTCACGATTGACTGGGGCGATGTGGATGCAGCGCGCGAGAACATCGTGATGGGCGAGTCGGGCGATCCGCTGAGCGACTACTACCGCGACCAGTGGCCGTACTGGTACGGGGGAACGACGTTTGCGTGGCCCTTCAGCGAGCCGGCCATAGCTGCGCAGACAACACATACGCTGCAGCTGGTTCCGTGAGGATGTGGTGCAGAATCCGGCCGGTCACGCGAAGGCAGGCGAGGCTGTCTCTGGTCTTCGCGACGGCGGGAATCGCGGTGCTGCCGCTGGCCTGGCGGGGCACTTCGTGCGGACACGATTTCGACTTTCATCTTGAATCGTGGATGGAGGTGGTGCGGCACTGGCGCGAGGGAGTGTTGTATCCGCACTGGGCCTCATCGGCGAATTACGGCGCGGGCGAGCCGCGATTCGTGTTTTATCCGCCGCTGTCGTGGATGCTGGGGGCGGTGCTGGGGCTGGTGATGCCGTGGACGTGGACTCCTCTGGCGTTTACGCTGATCGCGCTGACCCTGATGGGAGCGAGCTTTTTCCGGATGGCGCGCGAGTGGATGCCGGAAAACAATGCGACGATCGCGGCGTGCCTATATGTGGTGAATCCTTATGTGCTGTTTGTAGCGTACGAGCGAGCGGCGTACGGAGAGCTGCTGGCCGCGGCATGGATGCCGCTGCTGGTGCTGTGGGGACTGAGGGCTTCGGATGAGGAACATGCTGGGAGTAGAGCGCTAAAGCGCGTCCCCTTCAAACCACTGCTCCGGCTGGCGGTCGTGATTGCGGGATTGTGGCTGACGAATGCTCCGGCGGCGGTGATGGGGTGCTACGCCCTGGCGGTGATGGTCGCGGTGACGGCTCTGACTGAGCGGAACTGGGCTCTGATCGGGCGCGCGGCGGGTGGGACCGCGCTGGGACTGGGGCTGGCGGGATTCTACCTTGTGCCGGCGATTTATGAGCAGCGGTGGGTGGAAATTCAGCGGGCTATCGGCGAGGGGATGCGGGTTGAGGACAGCTTTCTCTTCGGGCACACGGGAGAAGCATTTCACGATCAGGTGCTGAGGACGGCATCGTGGATCGCGGTCGCCATGCTGGCAGCGACAATGATCGCTGCGGTGCTGTCGGTCCGGACGCGCAGACGAGGTTTGTGGCTGCCTCTGGCGGTACTCGCGGTAGTAATTGCATGCCTGCTGCTTCCCTTTTCCGATGTGGTGTGGCGATATGCGCCGGAGATACGGTTTCTGCAGTTTCCGTGGCGATGGCTGCTGGTGTTGAGTCTTGTGGTAACGGCCCTGGCGGGGTTAGTTCTGGGCGATTTCGCGCCGACGCGGGCGGCTTCGCTGCTTCGTTTGGGGGCGGTGGTTCTGGTCGCGGGATGCGTTGGGGGCACGGCGTGGTTCTGGTTCTGGCAGCCCTGCGATGAGGAGGACAATGTCCGGGCGCAACTGGTCACGTTCAGGGATGGCGGGTTCCAGGGCACGGATGAGTACACGGCGGCTCCGGCCGACAACGATGCGATCCAGCAGGAGCTGCCACAGATTCGGGTGGTCAGGACGCCGGAGGGAGATGAGGCGAACGGCGCGGCGGCGCAAAATCCCGAGTGGCAGACGAGCGGCCCGGATTTGCATCCAGATCTGCAACCGTCAGAGATACAGATTGGGCGCTGGGATTCGGAGCACATGGCCGCGACTGTGCGCTCGGGGGCGGGATTCGCGGTTTTGCGGGTGATGGATTATCCGGCGTGGCGGGTGAGCTTGAATGGAGCACGGGTGGACGCGAGGCCAAAACGAGAGGATGGTCTGATGGCGGTTCCGATAACCGCCGGCGTATCGCAGATTGACGTTCGCTACGCGGCTACTCCGGACGTGTGGGCCGGGCGCGTCCTTTCGCTGATGGCGGCGGTCTTATGGATAGGGCTGGCCGTCAGCGGATATCATGAAACGAATGCAAGCTGAAGTTCATGTGAAGGAAATTTTGCACTCCGGCGTGGAGCTGACGGACCGCGCGCTGGAACGGCTGCTTCCCCGGGAAGATGAGGTTCCGTCGTCGATTCATAAAGCAATGCGGCACAGCGTATTCGCCGGCGGCAAGCGCCTGAGGCCGATTCTGGCGATGGAATCGGCACGCATGATTGCAAGGGGCGAATTGCCTCCGGGCGTCGAAAACCTGGGCGCGGCGATAGAGATGGTGCACACCTATTCGCTGATTCACGACGATCTGCCGGCGCTTGACAACGACGATCTGAGGCGCGGCAAGCCGACATGCCACGTTGTCTTCGGCGAAGCGGTCGCGATTCTGGCTGGAGATGCCCTGCAGACCCTGGCGTACCAGACGCTGGCTGGGCTTCGTTGCCCGGCAGAGGCGATGGTCGAGATCGTGCGGCTGATTGCGGAGGCGACGGGAACGATGGAAGGGATGATCGGCGGGCAGGTGCTCGATCTCGAAGGCGAGCACACCAGTCCGACGGCGGAAAGCGTTGACGCGATCCATCGGGCAAAGACGGGAGCGCTGATCCGTGTAAGCCTAGTTTCGGGCGGCGTGTATGCGGGGGGAGATGCGGAGGATGTCCGGCGGCTGACCGAGTTCGGGCGCAAGGCGGGGCTGGCGTTTCAGATCGTGGACGATGTGCTCGATGTGACGCAGGATTCCGAGCATCTGGGCAAGACTGCCGGGAAGGACCTGACGAGCGACAAGGCGACGTGGCCGGCGGTCTTCGGGATCGAAGCCTCGCGGAAACATGCGGAGAAGCTGATTGCCGAAGCCTTTGCCGTGCTGGGCCCCTATGGAGACGCTGCCGAGGGGCTGAAGGCAGTGGCGCGGTATCTGGTGGAGAGGACGCACTAGGGTGGAACGATCCCACCCTTCGCTGCGCGAAGAATGGGGCACCCACTACGATTCGGTGAGGGTTTTGCGCAGCTTATCGCCCTTCGCTGCGATATCTTCGACGAATTCCTCGACGCGCACCAGCATGTCTTTCGCGGAGCGAAGATAGCCGGGCATTCCCTTCCAAAAGTCCTGCAGCACTTCAGGTTTTTCGAGCAACGCGACGGCGGCTCCTCCGGCTGCGATGGCGAGGGCCGACTTGCGGCGCCCGGTGACGAGCAGATAAGCGCCGGCAATGAGCGATGTGGCGGCGACGGCACGCGTCCAGGGTACGTCGGAAATTGAATCGGGCATGCGGGCTTCAATCTGGCGTGGAAGTTGCATAAGTTTCATCCGTGTCTCCGTGATGCAGTATATGTGATGCGGAATCAGGGCCTCTAATCGAGATCGAAGTCGCGGAAGGGTTTGCCGGTGTCGGGAGTCTCTTTCGCCTTGCGCATCGCCTCAGCAAACTTCTTGGCGAGGACGTCTTCCTTGTTTTTTTCGGCATCAACGGCCTGGCGGAAGAGGCTTTCCTTGCGCTCGTCCTGATCGCGCATATGTTGCGCGGCGGCTTCCATGTCTTCGAAGGTGCGCTTGCGCGGGGCTGGCGTGTGCGAGATGACGGATGCGGTGGCGACGTCGATTTTCAGCGTGGCGCCGCATTCGGGGCATGCGACGTCAAGGGTGGCAGGTGCTTTGGGACTCATAACAGGCCTTGTAGCGGCGCCATGTTTACAGGCCGCCAACCAGGTCATTCTAATCCCAATGGGCGACCGCATTAAACGGGGGTCTGACCGCCGGTGGCTCCGTAGACTTCTCCAGTGACGTAAGTGGCTTCGTCGGAGGCGAGGAAGACGTAGAGGGGCGCCAATTCTGCGGGTTGAGCGGCACGCTGGAAGGCAGTGTCGGAGCCGAACTTCTCGACCTTCTCCTCGGGCATGGTGGAGGGGATGAGCGGTGTCCAGACCGGGCCGGGAGCGACGGCGTTGACACGGATGCCGCGGCTTCCGACAGCTTTGGCGAGGGCCTTAGTGAAATTCGCGATGGCGGCTTTGGTGGGCGCATAGGCCAGCAGGTTCGGGCTTGGATCGAAGGCCTGGATGGAGGCGGTGTTGATGATCGACGATCCTTTGTCGAGGTGCGGCAGAGCGGCCTGCGAGAGGAAAAAGGTACCGAAGATGTTGGTGCGGAAGGTGCGCTCCCATTCGTCTTCGGGGATGTCCTGAGGATCGTCGTAGGTGCGCTGAAAGGCGGCGTTGTTGACGACGATATCGAGGTGTCCCAACTTGTTGACAGCGGTCTCGGCGAGGTCCTTGCAGTACCTGGATTTCTGAATGTCCCCCGGAGCGAGTACGACCTTGCGTCCCGCTTGTTCGACCCACTTTGCGGTTTCACACGCGTCCTCTTCTTCTTCCTTCAGGTAGCTGAGGACAATGTCGGCGCCTTCGCGGGCGAAGGCGATGGCGATGGCGCGTCCGATTCCGCTGTCTCCTCCGGTGATAATGGCGACTTTGTCGGCCAGGCGCGTGCCCGGCTTGTAGCTTTCTTCGCCGTGATCGGCCTGAGGAGTCATCTCGGCCTCGCGGCCGGGGGCGGGTTGCTTCTTTCTGGAATAGGGCGGCTTCGGCCCAGCTTGCTTCGGATCTTTGGCGGGGGCGGTTCGGGGCATGGTTGTGGTGTCCTCAGCAGGTGGGATGCAGATTTGCGCCGAGGACGGGGAGAGGGTGGCGCGAAAACACGCGATGACTAGAGGAAGATCGCCTTGTGGCCTGGACACTCCTGCGAGGCCTGATCGATGAGCTGCGGGATGAGTGCTTCTCCGTAGCGGGCGAGGAAGGAGACGGCCCCGACGACACGTTCCTGCGGGTGCTGGTTGGGAGAGAGATTCAGGTAGATTGCGTCGACATGGCGCCGGATGCTGGCTTCGGTCTGGAGCTGATAATTCGCTGCGAGGCGGCGCAGGCGGTTCATCTGATAGCGCATCTTTGAGGCGGAGACGTCGGCGGCGCGTCCCAGACTGGGGTCGAGCTGGTGCATCCACTGCGCGAGGCTGGTGAGCTCTTCGTCGAGAGCATTCCCGGCGGAAGCGAGTTTGCGCTTGCCCTCGATGGGGATGGCGCGAGCTCCGAGACGCTGGGCGAGCTCGTCCGGATGGCTTCCGAGGACGTCGTCCAGATGCAAATCGTGGCGGGCCAGAACGGTCGCCATCGCAGGCTCGATCAGCGTGGCGCTGAGACGCGGAATGACGGGAGTGGTGCGGCCGAGAATCGCCTCGTAGAGTACTTGCGACTGCGCGAAGTAGGAGATCTCGGCGGGGCCTCCGATGTAGGCGGCGGTGGGCAGCAAGAAATCCTGGAAGACGGGGCGCAGCAGCGCGTTGGGGCTGAGGCGTTCGGGGCTGGAGTCGAGGATGGCCAGCAAATCCTCGGTCGAGTATTGCCTCTTCCCTGCTATCCACACTGGCGAGCCGTTGGATGCCTTGCGTCTCAGGGCCAGGCGGGCGCCGGTTTCCTCGTCGATCAGGAAGAGCAGGCTTGATGAGGACGTGACGAGGACCTGGGCTTCGTAGCCGCGCTCTTCGAGCAGCCGGCTGCGGTCCAGGAGGGCCGACTGGAGTTCGGCAGCATTTTCGATGGCGTGGTGAAGGACGGGGGCTCCGAGGGCGTGAAAGCGGCGATCGGCAGCATCGATGAAGATCAGGCCCTGGTCGGCAAAGGCCGTCGCGAGTACGCGAGCGAAGGCCTGCGCGAAGGTGGCCTCGGGAGTGTAGGCAGCCTCGAGAGCGTCGAGAATGGGTCCGGGGCCGAGCAGCTCTGCGGCCTGATCGAGGAGGGGCCGGATGCCGGGGCCAAGCGGAATGCTTCCCACGGGCCGGTTGTTCGCTTCATGAGCGAGGCGCAACGTGTGCAGGTCGTGGCGCGACGGCAGCGCGACGTGGTCGGCTTCGTCGAGGTCGTGATCTTCCGTGGCGAGCCAGAAAATGGGGACGGCGCCGGTGTCTTTTGCCTTGCGAATCGCGGTTGCGGCTTTGTAAAGGGTGAAGAGCGGGCCGCCGAATAGAGTGACCTGCTGGCCGGTGACGATGGCGGGACTTCCCTGCCGGAGGCTGTCTATGTTCGCCAGAGTTGTCGGGCCGGCTCCGAATGCGCGGTTCTGCTCCTCGAGAAGATCGGCGATGCGGGCCCGCAGTGCCGGGTTCTGGGCGGGTGAGGGCCAGTGCTGTTCGTAGGGGCTGGCGGGATAGAAGGGGATGAGCGGGTTCCGGGTGTCAGCGAAGTCAAGGAACAGGCGGCTGAGGCGGGGGAGGATCGAGATGGGATAACACTCAGTATGCAAGGGATCGGCTCTCCTGGTGCAATCTCGACACTCGTCGCTTCAGTCTCTCATGCTCTTTTCTGCGCCTGCTTGTTTTGAGTGCTGCTTTGCGGCGCGATCAGAACCTGTTCCAGCTCACGCCGGTTTTTTGCGGGCAGCGACTCGAGAGCATAGACGGCGAGCGAACGGTACAGACCCGCGAGAATCGGATGCGCATGGAGGGCTCGAAGATGCAGTTCTATTGTGGAGGCGTCTCCGCGGGCGAAGGGGCCGCTGAAGCTGCGGGCAGGCCCGCGGTTGAATACATTGCGGGAAGTGGCCGTGGCGAGGCTTTCGACCCAGCGCAGTGCGTTGCGGCGGTCGAGTCCGGCGAGGCGTGCGGTTGCGATAGCGGCGGTGAGCTCGGAGACGAGCAAGGGTGAGGCTAGGGTTCCGGCAGCGTGGTAGAGGGCTTTGTTCTTCGACGTAATGTTGAAGGCGAGTCCGCCGAGATGGCGAACCAGTTTATCGAGGGTACGGCGGGCAGCCGGTTCGGGGGCTTCGATGCCGAAAAGCACCCCTTCGAGCGGAACGGGATTTCGGGTTGGGAAGGTCATGGCGGGATGGACGGAGGCCACGGCTGCTCCGGCGCGGCGGGCGGGATCGAGGGCATCGACGGTAAGGGCTCCGCTGGAGTGAACGACGACCTTGCCGTGCAGGCCGGGGCGGCGCAGCGCGATCTGGGCAGCAACGTGAGAGATGGATGAGTCGGGTACGCAGAGCCAGAGGATACGGGCGTCAAGGGCGGCTTTGTCCCAGGTGATGGCTTTCAGGCGCTTTCGGCGCAAGATGATTTCGCAGGCAGGCGTGCCGGCGTGGGCCAGAGCCGCAGCGAGCGAGGAACCCCAGTTCCCCATGCCGATGATCGAGACATCGAGTTTGCGGAGCCCAGCCATGCGCAATCCTGCCCGGATGGTACCGTAAAGAAAAGACTTGCATAAGGAGCAGCATGGCGAAGAAGAAAGACAAAAAGGCAGTGGGAGGCCCGGAGGTGGTCAAGGGCAAGCTCAAGATCAAGCCGGGCAAGCCGGCGAAGGTGGTTTCGTCGGAGCTGACCTACGAGGTCCCGCTGTTCAAGGTGTTTGCCGATCAGGTACTCGAAAAGGGCGCACAGAAACCGGTTCGGCGGGACATCATCCGCCACAACGGTTCGGTGGTGATCCTGGCAGTGGACGATTCGAAGAAGAAAGATCCCCTGATTGTCATCGAACGCCAGTACCGGCACGCGGCCGGGCAGTTTCTCTACGAAGTGCCTGCGGGCAAAGTGGATGCGGGCGAGGATCGGCTGGCTGCGGCGAAGCGCGAATTGATTGAGGAGACGGGCCTGCGCGCGAAGAAATGGAAGGAGTTGACGAGATATTTTGCAAGCCCCGGGTTTCTGGGCGAGTGGATGCAGGTGTATCTAGCTGAGGAACTCACGCCGGGCGAAGCGAAGCCGGAGCCCGATGAGAGGATCCAGATTTTTCAGGTGCGGCTGTCGGAGATATTGAGGCTGATCGAGGGGGGAGAGATTCGCGACGGCAAAACACTCGTTTCTGTAATGCTTTACGCCCGCCTCCAAAAGAAAGGTAAGTAGATGCTGGCGGTTTTGCGGGAACTGGCGTGGAATGACGTGAGCGGGGGCGGAAAACCAAAGCTATTCTCTGTGCGTCTGTATTTCGAGCAGGTTGGTTTCCCCAACCGCACTCTGCTCAGAGGAAGGTAAGCGCACGTGGCCCAATACAAAGGCAAGGTGAAGTGGTTCAACAACGCTAAAGGATATGGATTCATAGGGCGGGATGACGGCCCGGATGTGTTCGTGCACTATAGCGCGATTCAGATTGACGGCTATAAAAGCCTTAAAGAGGGCGACGATGTCGAATTCGATATCGTGGAGGGTCAGAAAGGACCCCAGGCGGACCAGGTGGTTCGCATGAAAGAGATAGCTTAGCCATAGAGGAAGTGCCATGCCATAGCCGCAGCGAGCCGCGCGGCCCGATGGAGTACGTCCCGAATCCGACAAGTTCGCTATAAACCCCAGCCCGATGGCGGCTGGGTTTTCTATTTTTGGGCGGGATAGAGAATAATCGAATCTGGAATGGACAACAGAACTTATGCGCAGCTGCTGGCAGAAACTGCCGACCTGCTGGAGATCGACAGCGGCGACGCATTCCGGATTCGCTCCTACCGGCGGGCCGCCGAGGCTATCGACTCCTGCACGATCCAGCTGAGTGAAATCGCCAGCGATCCGAAGAGATTGCAGGAGATTCCCGGCATCGGCAAGGGGATGGCGGCGAATATCCGCGACATGGAGCAGACGGGCACGCTGCCTTTGCGCGAAGAGCTGCTGAAGAAATACCGGCCGAGCATGCTGCAGCTGATGAGGCTGCCGGGCATGGGTCCGAAGACGGTTGCGTTTTTGTGGGAAGCGATCCAGGTGGCGTCCATCGACGATCTGGAGGCAGCGATTGCGGCAGAAAAGCTCGATGACCTGCCGCGCTTCGGCAAGAAGCAGATTGAGAAGCTACGCAAAGGCATCGAGGAATACAAAAAGAACAGCGGACGGTTCCTGATCGATGACGCCGAAGAGGCGGCAGAGAAGCTGATGGCATATCTGCGCGCCCTTCCGGGATTGGATGTGATCGAGCCGGCTGGATCGCTGCGCCGCGGGCGTGAGACGGTCGGCGACCTGGATATTCTCGTGACCGGGCCGGCGTGCGCGGCAGATAAAGTGGATGCAGCGGTAGAGTACACAGTGAAGTATCCCCCGGCGATCGACCTGCTGGCGAAAGGGCAGAACAAGGTCAGCTTCCGGCTGCGCAGCGGGCTGCAGGTGGATGTGCGGCTTCTCCCAGAAGACTCCTATGGCGCCGCACTGCAGTATTTCACGGGCTCGAAGATGCACAACGTCACGCTGCGCCAGCGCGCTCTGAAGAAGGGATACACGCTGAGCGAATATTCGCTAGCGCGGATCGATGATGGATCGGTGGTGGCGAGCCGCACAGAGCAGGACATCTACGGCGCACTGGGCATAGACTGGATTGCGCCGGAGCTGCGCGAGAACAATGGGGAGATCGAGGCCGCAGAGGCGCACACCCTGCCGAGGCTGGTGGAGCTGAAGGACATTCGGGGCGATGTCCACATGCACACGACCAAGACGGACGGGCGGAATACGATCGAGGAGATGGCCGAAGCGGCAATTGCCCGCGGCTACGAGTACATGGCGATCACCGATCACTCGAAGAATCTGGCCATGACCTTCGGGCTGAACGATGAAGAGGCGCTTGCGCATGCGGCACGCATTCGGCAGGCAGAGGCCGAACTCGGAGGCAGAATTCGCATCTTCGCAGGCATCGAGGTGGACATTCTGAGCGACGGCGCGCTCGATCTGGCGGACGAGACGCTGGCGCAGATGGATGTCGTGATCGCGAGCGTGCACAGCCTGTTCAACATGACGGAAGACGAGATGACGGCGCGCATGTTGAGGGCAATCGAGAATCCCTATGTGAAGATATTGGGCCATCCGACGGGGCGGCTTCTGCTGCGGCGGGAAGGGTACCGACTCAATCTGCCTGCGGTGGTGCGGCGCGCTGCTGAGCTGGGCGTTGCCGTCGAGCACAATGCGTATCCGGACCGGCTGGACCTGTGCGATCGCGACCTGCGCATGGCGAAAGAGATGGGCTGCAAGGTGATCATCAACACGGATTCGCACCACACGAGCCATCTGGAAAAGATGCGGTACGGCGTGGAGCAGCTCCGGCGCGCATGGCTGGAGAAGGCTGATGTGTTGAATACGCTGCCGGCGATGGAGTTTCTGAGTGCGCTGAGGAAACCGGCTTAGAGGTTCCGCTATCTCTCACGGAGGAAAGCGATGACGTGGTCGGCCTCGACAACGCCTACAAGCTTCCCCGCATCGTTAAGGACCGGCAAAGCACGGAGATTGTACTTGTCGAACAGCTCCGCAACCTGCTGCTGGTGTGCAATCGCAGGGGCTGAGATGAATCGCGGCTCGGCCAATACATCAAGGCGGGTTTCCGGCTTGGCCAGCACGAGGCGCGCAAGCGGCACGATGCCTTTAAGGACCCGGCCCTCGTCCACGAGATAAACCTCAGTCACGGATTCCACGTCGCCTTTGAATTCCCGGAGAGCCTGAACCGCGTCTGCCACGATCGCCGATTGGGAAACGGCAACATATTCCGGGGTCATGCGCCCGGCGGCTGAATCCACCCGAAATTCGAGCAGCTCCTCGACTTCCTGGCGCTCCTCCGGGTCCATCTCCTCGAGAATGGCTTCGGTGCGCGCGTCAGGAAGTTCAGCCAGCAGGTCGGCAGCGGCTGAGGGATCCATCTCTTCGACGATGCCGGCTGCGACCTCGGAGTCGAGGCCCTCCACCATGGCTTTCTGCAGCTTGGGCTCGACCTCTTCGAGTGCTTCGGCAGCGACCTCCTCGTCGAGGGTGGTGAGGATGGCTTCGCGTTCGGCCGGAGGCAGTTCTTCGAGGATGTCGGCGATATCTGAGGGGTGGAGCTGGGCCAGCCGCTCATGCTCGATATTCAGCTTTACGCGGCGCGCGGGATCGACTTCGATGACATCGACAAATTCCCAGGGGATGACCCTGGCCGGGACCTTTCTGGCAAGGGACTCCAAGGCGGAGTTTGGCAGCGCGCCCTTGAAGATCCGGCGTAGAGCACCGCGCAGGCCAACTTCGACCTCGCGGACCCGAAGGTCTTCCTTTTCCTGGTCGCCATTGGTGAACCACTGCAAATCGACGTCGTTCACGCGCACGACCTTGCGGCCATGCACGTCGATAATCTGGCGGTCGAGAAGATCCTGGCGCAGCAGCAGGAAGTTGTCGTCAGGCCGGAGGGGCTGCGGCTCGGCTTCGCCACGCAGTTCGAGAGTGCCGGCAGGGGTTTGCCTGACATTTGTAGCGGCCACGAGCAGCAGCCCACGGCGAGTCTTGAGGACGAGGCCCGCGACCTTGCCGGCCTCCGCCCCGGTGCTGACAGCCAAGTCGCGCACGCGTCCGCGCAAATGCCCGCTCTCATCGGTAACGGGGGTGCCGAGGATGGACGTGAGAGTCGGATTGGACTGCTTGTCAGCCACAGAGTGCCAATGTCTCCGATGCAGTCTAACAGGAGGACGGCGGCACCCTTCGAAGGAGAAATCATAATTGGGGCGCGGGGGTACCGATGTGGGATTTGGCTACGATCTCAACGGGAACAGGTTGAGATTGCTTGACATTGCCAGCGCCAGCAAGCAAACTGCGTGCATCGAGATCGATGAGGTCGGCTGACGAAAGAATGGGAAAGAGCGAGGAAGAGCATTTGACCGGACAACAGGCAAGCCGCAT
>JAFAMZ010000063.1 GCA_019232935.1 Silvibacterium sp. | reverse complement strand
GACTGACGAAGCGCACGTTGATCTGAGGCTGCTCCGCTTCGGGCACAGGATGATCTGGACGAACCAGCAAATCGATCCAGGTTTCGCCTGCCAGCGGCATTGCGCTGCTAACGGCTGCGGATCGGACGGCCGGTAGTTGATGTAACGCGGCAAGGGCGCGGTCGACGAAGGCCTGTTTCACAGCATCTACATCCGGGCGCGAATCGTCATATTTCGTCGCATAAAGATTCACCTGGGCGAGCGTTACGTGGCTGGAATCGAAGCCGCGATCCTGACGGAGCACCCGGGAGAAGCTGCGCAAAACAAGTCCGGTGATGATCAGCAACACTACGGTGCAGGCAACCTCGGTGGCTACGAGAAGATTGCGTGTGGCGCTTCCCTGCCGCGTGTTAGCGACACGCGAGGGATTTGCCTGCAAGGCGGTCTGCGGATCTATATCAAGCGAACGCAATGCCGGGAGTATTCCCGAGAGCAGAGCCGTCACGAGCGAGAGGCCTAAGGCAAACAGCAGCACGGGGATGTTGACCGCTACCTCATTCAGGCGCGGAATGTTCGCCGGCGCGACCACTGTCAGCACTTTCACCCCGGCAAAGGACAGCGCGATACCGGCAACGCCTCCGATCGCGGCCAGAATCAGGCTTTCGGTGAGCCGCGAGATCAGGAGCTGCGCTTTGTTTGCCCCCAGCGCCGCCCGGACTGCCGTTTCGCGCTCAGCAGTCACGGCGCGGGCAAGCTGCAGGTTCGCCAGATTGACGCAGGCGATCAGCAGGACAGCGCCGACTGCGGCAAAAAGCAGCCACAGGGCAGCGTGGATATTCGAGGTCACGTCCTTCGCGAACGGGGTGATGGCGATACCTAAAGGAACGGCCAGATGAGCTGAGCGCGTATAGGCCTGCTGCAGACCCTGGAGCTCGGCCTGGGCCTGCGCGAGAGTTACGCCCGGCCTGAGACGCGCGATCACCTTGTAGTTATAGTCGCCGGTATCTTCCTTGAGGTCCCATTCGCTGGGAACCAGAGGCTGGAAGACAATGATCTCCGGCGGGGCCCCGGTGGCTGTCTGCTGCGACATGAGTCGCGGCGACCAGGGAATGTCGGGAAATTTTACGCCCTGAGGCAGAACGCCGATTACTGTCTTCGGCTCGCCGCCATCGCGCAAGGTCTGTCCGATCACATTGGGATCGCCGTTGAAGAGCGTTTGCCACCCGTTCCAGGTGAGGATGACAACGGCGCTTGCCCCTTTCACCGCATCCTGCGGGCCAAAGTCGCGGCCCATCACAGGCTGCACTCCGAAAACGCGAAGGATGTTGGGAGAGCCGGCGATTGCCCCCACGATGTGAGGATGATCTCCGCTGGGCGAAACGCTCACACCGCGATTCTGGAAGATGGCGGCATCGGCGAGGGTCTTCGAGGTCATCTTCAGGCGCAGGTAGTGTCGATAATTAGGAGGCAGCGGGTCAGACGGATTCCCCTCGCGCATGACGATCAGCCTGTCCTGATCGGGAAAGGCGAACGGCTTGAGCAGAACCGTATGAACGACACTGAACACCGACGTCACGGCACCAATTCCGAGCGACAGCGTCAAAATAGCAATGAAGGCGAAACCGGGCGCCTTGCGAAGACGGCGGATGCTGAACCGAATATCGCTAAGACCCGGAAACAGGCGGCGAGGGATCAGGACGGAGTTGGCCATGCTTGACTCTTTCATGGAACCCTGCACGCAGGTAGCCGATAAGCCCCTCCCGCATTGAACTGTATTGACAGGAGATAGGCGCCACAGGCAGGGAAAGGCTTTAGAGTTTGTGTCCGGGTCCGTCGGAGTGCTGTTCAGAAACGGACAAGGATCAATAACGGCTAAACTAAACTTTATTTCGCGCTGGCCATCCATTTCAGAAGGCTGCAGCATCTTAAGCGACTGCTGGAGGCAGTGGGCTATGGCAGACACTTCCATCAAGCTACGAACCACCGGGCTACGGATCGGAACTGCTCTCCTGGGGGCTATTTTTCTTCCCTGCCCCTTGTCGCAGGCCAAAACCGAGCCCGTTGTCGCAGAACCTGTGCCCAGCGGCGTCTCTGTGCCTGAATGCATGCCTTCGCCGCAGAAGAACACGAAAGAATCGCAGAAGGATCCGCTGAGCGAGGCGGAATCCGACCAGATTGCGGAGCTGCGCGACCAGCCGGTGCAGCGGATCAAGCTGTATCAGAAATTTATTCAGCAGCGGGTCGACGCGATCAAGGATCTCGGCGCGAATCCCAAAGCCGAGGACCGCAAAGCCGCGTTGCGCGCCCGGTATGAGGAGTTCACCCGGCTCTCGGACGAGCTCCAGGACAACCTCGACACATTCGATGAGGCCCACGCCGACATCCGCAAGGCGCTCAAGGACCTGGTTCCGGCAACCGCCAAATGGCCCGATATATTGAAGGTTGCGGCGCCCGATCCCACTTATGATTTTTCTCGCAAGACCGCTCTCGATTCTGCCGAGAGCACAAGCGATCAGGCAAAGAAGCTCTACGACAGCCAGCTGAAGTACTTCACCGAGCACAAGGATCAGGCGAACAAGAACGGCACAGGACCCGGCTAGACATCTCGTCTGACTCCCACACCCCCAACAACCCGGTCACATCTTCCGAGCATCCGACTTTGAGGAGTCGACCGCCTTTTGATGAATTCAGCCGACCGGCCCTCCCTCAGCCTTGCTCAGATACTCCGTTCCACTCTCCACCGTGTGGAGCAGTCGGCGGAGTTCAGCCCGGACGATCCCGCCCTGCAGGAATTCAAACGCTCCATTTTGAGAATCCTGGGAGAGATTCACGCCCGCCGGGAACCGAGCCTCAACCAGAGCGATCCTCACCCCGAAAAGGCCCGTCCCCGCCCTCTGCTCGTGATTCTCAAAGGCGGACGAAGGGATCATCTAGGCAAAAAGTAATTTGGCCGGCTATTTTGTTTCACCCGCTCATGGCAAGCCGAACGGAATCTACAGGGCTTCCGGTCTATCGTTGGGTAAAGTGAACCGGCGACAGGGACCTCAGCCGCTCCGCCGCGCTCTCCGGAGTGATATCGCGCTGCGGCATTCCGAGCATCTCAAAGCCCACCATGAA
>JAFAMZ010000421.1 GCA_019232935.1 Silvibacterium sp. | reverse complement strand
AAGCTCGACTGGTCGGATGCGGAGAACGATTTTGTCCATCCGAGGGCTTCGCTCGCGCTGAAGCCGCTGGTAGCTTCACTCATCAATCAGCAGTTGGGCGAAGATGCGGTGAAGTTGGAGTAGCGCGAAAACTCAGGGGCTTGCTGTCACAGGAAATCCGAAATGGCGCCATTCACGCACAAACCGGTATCTGAGCAACGGGAGCGTCATTCATCGATGCAGGAGCAGTGCTGGGAAAGAGACACCCTCCACCCAGCTCTGGAAAAGTCTCCCGAGCGGCCGATCGGAAAGGCGAGCGGCATCAATCTCGACGAAACCGGCAAGGCGCGGTTCACGACGGTGTCCGGGGTCGAAATAAACCGGCTGTATACGGGGGCCAATCTCCCGGAGGAATTCGACGTTCCGGTCCCGGGAGCCCCTCCGTACACCCGCGGAATTCATGCCAGCGGGTATCGCGGAAAACTGTGGACGATGCGGCAGTTTTCGGGCTTTGCCAGCCCGGAGGAGACGAATCAGCGCTACAAATATCTGCTTGCCAATGGAGGGAGCGGTCTGTCCGTCGCCTTCGACTTGCCAACTCTCATGGGCTGCGACTCGGACGACTCCGAAAGCGAAGGCGAAGTGGGCAAGTGCGGTGTGGCGATCGATTCACTTGAAGACATGGAGACGCTTTTTAATGGCATAGATCTCGAGCACACCTCTGTCTCCATGACGATAAACTCTCCGGCGAACATCCTCTGGGCCATGTACCTGGCGGTCGCCGAGAAGCAAGGTGCGGACTGGACGCGCCTGGCGGGCACGCTGCAGAACGACATTCTCAAGGAGTACATCGCGCAGAAGGAGTACATCTATCCGCCCGCCCCTTCGATGCGGCTGGTAGTAGACACATTCGAGTTCGGCGTTCGACACACACCGCGGTTTAACCCGATATCGATTTCCGGTTATCACATTCGCGAAGCGGGCTCGACGGCGCAACAGGAACTGGCTTTTACAATCTACGACGGCGTCGAGTACGTTGAGTGGGCGCTCCGGCGCGGGCTGAGGGTGGACGATTTCGCGCCCCGCCTGAGCTTTTTCTTTAACTCGCATAACGATTTTTTTGAAGAGATTGCCAAGTTCCGAGCAGCGCGAAAGATATGGTATCGCCTGATGACGGAGCGGTTCGGGGCGAAGAACCCGCGCTCGCAGTGGATGCGCTTTCATACACAGACGGCGGGAGTTTCGCTTACGGCGCAGCAGCCGAAGAACAACATCGCACGGGTGGCTATCCAGGCACTGGCTGCCGTGTTGGGCGGAACGCAGTCGCTGCACACCGACTCATTCGATGAGGCACTGGCGCTTCCGACGGAAGAGGCTGCACGGATCGCGCTGCGCACGCAGCAGATCCTTGCCTATGAGTCTGGCATTGCGGATGTCGCCGATCCACTAGGCGGCTCATATTTTGTTGAGCGAATGACGCTTGATATGGAGCAGGGCGCATTCGAGTATTTCGAAAAACTTGACGCGCTTGGCGGCATGGTCAGAGCCATTGAGCAAGGCTTCCCGCAAAAGGAAATCGCAGAGGCCAGCTATGTCTATCAGAGAGCAGTGGAGGCTGGGGAGAAGATCATCGTAGGCGTCAATGAGTTTGCGATCGACGAGCAGCCGCACCCGATTCTTTATATCGACGAGTCCGTCCGTGAATCGCAGAGCCAAAAGCTTCGCCGACTGAGGGCAGAGCGCTCGAATGAGGCGGTTCGCCGTTCGCTTGACTCCCTTTGCCGGGCCGCCGATCGGGAACCGAAGGCTGTGGAAAGCGGGGTGTCGGAGGCGAATACGATGCCTTATCTGCTCGATTGCGTGTGGGCCTATGCCACGGTGGGTGAAATTGCCGGAGCCCTGAAAAACGTCTTCGGCGCATACCAGGAAATCAGCATAGCCTGAGCATGGCTAGAAAAATCGCTTTACTTCTGAAACTCGCCAGAGATATCGTTCGTATTCCGTATTTATGCCGTACCTAACCGAGGGCTATGGCCAAGGAAAAACAGAGTACCGACGGGGAAAATGGCCCGATGAATCTTCGGCGGCTATCGGAAATCCTGCATCTTTCGCAGACGACGATTTCCCTGGTCCTGAACGATTCGCCCGCGGCACGATCCATACCCGAGCGGACGCGAGAGCGGGTATTTGAGGCAGCGCGGAAATTCCAATACCGGCCGAATTACTTTGCCCGGTCATTACGCCGCAGCCGCAGCATGTCCGTCGGGGTGATCGCTCCGGACCTGAGCGAAGGCTACTTCACGCTGGTGATGCAAGGCGTTGAGGAGTACCTGCTGCGGTCGAATTACTTTTACTTCGCGGCAAGCCACTACTGGAAGCCGGATTTGATGGAGCAGTATCCGGAACTGCTGACCGACCGGGCCGTGGATGGTTTTATGCTGCTGAATACTCCGGCGGGAGAGAGCAATGTTCTGCCCACAGTCGCGATTTCGGCGCATAACAACGCGCCCGGGGTGACGAACGTCGTTCTGGATCACAAAAAAGCTGCCGCACTTGCCCTGACCCACCTGCACGAACTGGGACATCGCCGAATAGCCTTGGTGAAAGGACCTGACATCATTCCGGATACGGAGTATCGCTGGCGCGCAATACTGCAGATGGCCCGAAAGCTTTCGATCGAGGTGCTTCCGGAGCTTTGCATTCAGCTCGCAGCGGACAGCTGGTCTCCGCAAGTGGGCTATGAGCCCATGACGGAGCTGCTTGGGCGGACGCGCGATTTCACGGCTATCTTCTGTTTCAACGATATCTCCGCAATGGGCGTCATCCGCGCCATCCACGATGGCGGACTGCGGGTGCCGGAGGACATCTCTGTGGTTGGATTTGACGACATCATGAGCGCTGCCTACCAGAAACCGAGCATTACCACGGTGCGCCAACCCTTGCGCGAGATGGGCAGCGAGGGGGCGCGGGTGCTGCTGGATCTGATCGAGAACCCGAGCACGGAAGCTCCGGCAGAGATTGTAATGGAGCCGGAACTGATCGTTCGCGAATCCACCGGAGTCGCAGCAGCAAAGAAGCGCAAGACAGCGTGAGTTTCACCCCAGTCCTTTGCCGACGCTTTCCAGCACCGCAGCTGCTGCATTAAGCGCTCGCCGGCTTTCGACGGAGGATAGACGCCGGAAAATCGCGAAGAGCGATGGCGGCTCGCCTGAAGTCTCCTGCGCTAAAGCGTCCGGAATACCTCTCAATGCAGCTTCGAGTTTTTCGGTATTGATGGCACTTAGCAGGTTGCTCAGAACCAGCACATTGCGAAGAATGCTGACCGACTCGGGCTTGATGGCGATGCCGACCGCGTGTCGGACTACTTCGTCGCCGGCGCCTA
>JAFAMZ010000411.1 GCA_019232935.1 Silvibacterium sp. | reverse complement strand
CTAGCTAGAAGCTAAGAGCTAATAGCTAGAGGCTGATCTATGCTTTACCGAGCACCCTCGCCATGGTTGCGCCGATAGCGGCCGGGGTTTCGACCACATGAATTCCTGCGGCTTGCAGTGCCTTCATCTTTTCGGCGGCGGTACCCTGGCCTCCGGAGATGATGGCTCCGGCGTGACCCATGCGGCGGCCCGGAGGCGCGGTCTGTCCGGCGATGAAGCCGACGACGGGCTTCTTCACGTGCTGACTGACGTATTCGGCGGCAGCCTCTTCGGCGGTGCCTCCGATTTCGCCGATCAGGATGAGGGCCTCGGTCTCGGGATCTTCGTTTAGCAGCTTGAGAGCGTCGATGTGGGTAGTCCCGACAATGGGATCGCCGCCGATTCCGATGGCTGTGGACTGGCCGATGCCGCGCTGCGTGAGTTGGTAAACGGCCTCGTAGGTGAGGGTGCCGGAGCGCGAGACGATGCCGACGTTGCCTTCCTTGTGAATGCGGCCGGGCATGATGCCGATCTTGGCTTTGCCGGGCGAGATGACGCCGGGGCAGTTGGGCCCGATGAGGCGCGACTTCGAAGTCTTGAGCACGCTCCAGACCCTGACCATGTCGTTGACCGGGATGCCCTCGGTGATGCAGATGATCAGCGGCAGGCCGGCATCGTTGGCTTCGAGAATGGCGTCGGTGGCGAACGGCGGTGGGACGAAGATGACGGTGGCGTTGGCTCCGGTCTTCTCGACAGCCTCTGCGACGGTGTTGAAGACGGGCCAGCCTTCGTGAGTGGTGCCACCCTTGCCGGGAGTTACGCCTCCGACGACATTGGTGCCGTACTCGGCGCAGCCCTTTGCGTGGAAGGTGCCTTCTTTACCGGTAATGCCTTGAACGATGAGGCGTGTGTTTTTGTTAACTAATACTGCCATTAGCTTCTAGCTCCTGGCTTCTAGCTCTTTAGGTGTGAGCGAAGCGATAAATGCGCTGAGCATCTTGCCAACTTCAATGCTGAGATTCTCAGCCTTTCTCAAAAGTTCAGGTTCGCCGATACAAAGCCGCTTCGCGACCAGCAATTGGGTTTGAACCTCGTAATTGGATCCCTGGGCGAGCCCGAGGAACTGCCGGAACTCACCCTGCGAAATTCTTCCTCTGCCTTCAGCAATATTGCTTGCAACCGAAACGGCAGCGCGACGAAGCTGCGAGATTAAACCGTACATTTCCTCCCGCGAAAACGACCTCGTCGCCTCGTAAGTCGATACAGTCATCTCGATTGCGCGCTGCCAAACCAACAAATCCTGGTAATTTTGAGCCATTCTCTGTGCTCTTTCGTTCGGCTAACAGCTAGGAGCTAACGGCTAGAAGCTGCCTTTACCACCTTCTGCGCCGCGTCCTGCATGGTTTCGCCGATGATGAAGTTCAGGCCGGAGTCTTTGAGGATCTTGCGGCCTTCTTCGACGTTGGTTCCTTCGAGACGCAGGACCACCGGAACGCTGACCTTCGTTTTCCTGGCGGCTTCGACGACGCCATGGGCGAGGGTGTCGACGCGCAGGATGCCTCCGAAGATGTTGATGAAGACGGCCTGAACTCCTTTGTCGGAGAGCAGGATTTCAAAGGCGTGCTCGATCTGCTGCTGGTTGGCGCCGCCGCCCACGTCGAGGAAGTTCGCGGGCGACCCGCCGGCGTACTTGATGATATCCATGGTGGCCATGGCCAGGCCGGCACCGTTGACCATGCAGGCGATATTGCCGTCGAGCTTGATGTAGTTGAGCGCGTACTTCGAGGCTTCGACTTCGAGCGGGTCTTCTTCGGCGACGTCGCGCAGCTCCTTCAGGTCCTTGTGGCGGAAGATTGCGTTGTCATCGAAGTTGATCTTACAGTCGAGGGCGAAGAGCTTGTCGTCCTTGGTGGTGATGAAAGGATTGATCTCAAGCAGCGAGGCGTCAGTCTCCACGTAGGCCTTGTAGAGGCCGAGCATGAATGCGACGGCCTGGTTGAGCTGCGTGGGCTTGAGGCCGAGCGCAAAGGCGAGCTGGCGCGCCTGGTAGGGCTGGAATCCGACGGCGGGATCGATGTAGACCTTGTAGATGGCGTCGGGGTCCTTGGCGGCAACCTCTTCGATCTCCATGCCGCCGGCCTGCGAGGCCATGAAAACGAGCTTCGCGGCTGCGCGGTCGAGCACGATGCCAAGGTAAAGCTCACGGTCGATGTTCGCGGTTTCCTCGATCAGCAGGCGCTGAACCTTCTGCCCCTGGGGGCCGGTCTGGTGCGTGACAAGCTGCATGCCGAGGATATGCTTGGCATACTGCTCGGCCTCGGCGATGTTCTTTGCGACTTTCACGCCGCCGCCCTTGCCGCGACCTCCGGCGTGGATCTGAGCCTTGACTACGACGCCCTTCGCGCCGTTGGCGAAAAGCTTCTTGGCCACGTCCAGCGCTTCGTCCAGC
>JAFAMZ010000289.1 GCA_019232935.1 Silvibacterium sp. | reverse complement strand
CACACCGGAAGGCGTGTCAGGCGGGACAGGGGAGTATGGCAGATGCGGCAGTCAGCAGGAAAAACCACGGAAGCAACGCTATCCAGGGGACTTCGGAGCACGCGAACCACTGCCCGCCACGCCATCGTCTGGCTCGACGGAAGGTCTTGTGTCAGGAGGTCACTCTGACTGCGGAAGACTCACCTCGCGTGCGAAACCGGATTCGGGCATCCGGTCCGAGTTTGCTGAGAGTATACCGCGATTTCCAGCAGGGTACAAAAGCGGACGGGTGGGCCTGTTTGGCCCCTTGATACTTCTGCATGGATGCTTTGGCTGATACACTCAGCATTTTCATGCGCGGAGAAATCGCCGCGCGTCCATATCGATCCTTCCTCAGGAGGATACCTTGCCCGCTCAGCCCGAGTTTCAATCTTTCGTCCCGGCGAGTGAGACGCGCCCGGAGTTTACCGTCCGTGCCATCCTGTTGGGATGCATCTTCGGACTGCTGTTCGGGGCAGTTACCGTCTATGTGGGATTGCGAGCCGGTCTTACTGTTGCGGCATCAATCCCAATCGCCGTTCTCTCCATCAGCGTCCTGCGTGCGCTGGGCCGAGCATCCATCCTTGAAAACAACATCGTTCAGACTACGGGCAATGCAGGCCAGTCGATCGCAGCTGGCGTCATCTTTACCCTTCCGGCATTGATCTTCCTCGGATTCGAACTGGAGTACGTCCGAATCTTCATTCTGGCCCTGCTCGGCGGCTGGTTAGGCGTGCTGTTCATGATCCCGCTGCGGCGGCAACTCATTGTCGAAGAGCATGGCAACCTCACCTATCCCGAAGGCACCGCCTGCGCCGACGTGTTGATCGCCGGTGAGCGCGGCGGATCCTTCGCCAGCCGGGTCTTCTTTGGGCTCGGCCTGGGCGCGCTCTACACCCTCTTCCAGAACGAGAACCTGCTCGGTGCATGGCCTGGAACTCCGAACTATGAGCCGAAGTGGCTCCCGGGTGGGGCCCTGCGCGCCGAAGCGACTCCGGAGTATCTCGGCGTCGGGTACATCATCGGCCCGCGGGTGGCGGGGGTGCTTTTCGCAGGCGGGATCTTCAGCTGGTTCGTGCTCATGCCGGCAATCCATTTCTTCGGCTCTCATCTGCCTGGTCCCATCTATCCCGGCGTGGTGCCGATTTCGCAGATGTCCCCAAGCGACTTGTGGCGAACCTATGTGCGGCCGATGGGCGCAGGCGCTGTGGCCGCTTCGGGCCTCATCACACTTCTGAAAACTTTGCCTACCATCGTCGGCGCGCTTAGCGCGGGGATCAAAACCTTCGGCAAAGGCGCTTCGATGGCCTCATCGAAGCGCACCGAACGCGATCTGCCGATGAGCGTGGTTGTCGGCGGCAGCGCTCTGCTTGTCCTGCTGATGTTTCTTTTCCTCACCCTGAAGCCCGTCCCGGGGGCGCAGGTGAGTTGGCTGGCAAATCTGGCCGCTTCGCTTCTGGTCGTTCTGTTCGGATTCCTCTTTGTCACCGTCTCCTCTCGGATTGTGGGACTGATCGGCAGCTCGGCGAATCCGATCTCCGGAATGACCATCGCGACACTGATGGCCACCGCGGCCATCTTTCTCGTGAAGGGATGGACCGCCCCAGCTTTCGGAGCCTTGGCCATCACGATTGGTGGAGTGGTCTGCATTGCCGCCGCCAATGCAGGCGACACTTCGCAGGACCTGAAAACTGGATTCCTGATCGGCGCCACTCCCTGGAAGCAGCAGATTGCTGTAATGGTAGGCGTCATGGTCTCAGTCTTCGCAATCGGCATAACGCTGAACGCCATGAACAAGGGGCTGGAACAATTCCTGCCCATGAAGGCTCCAATCGCTTTCGACCCGAGCGTTCCGATGGACGGAGTCCAGGTGCAGCAAGAGCACTTCAGCCGCAACCGCTTCCTGCTCACCAGGCCCGATAATTCGACGGCCTTTGTCGATGGCGCCGGATATGTTCTCTTGAACGCGTTGGGATCCAAGACGCTTGCCGATGGCAAGTACCTGTTCAATCCCGAAAGCGGCAAGATTGAGATTCAGTGGATCCAAGGCATCGGAAGCGAGAAAGCCGCAGCGCCGCAGGGCCGTTTGATGGCGACGGTGATCAATGGAATTCTATCGCGCAAGCTGCCGTGGGGACTCGTCCTGCTCGGTGTCTTTCTGGTAATTGCGGTTGAACTACTTGGTGTGCGATCTCTCTCGTTTGCGGTTGGTTCCTATTTATCTATCGGGACGACGCTCGCTATCTTCTGTGGCGGCATCGTCCGCTGGCTGGTCGACCGCGCAATCGCTCGCGCAGGCGGGAGCGCAGCGGAAACGGAGAGCGAAGTTTCTCCGGGATCGCTCTATGCAAGCGGCCTCATCGCCGCTGGAGGCATCATGGGACTTCTCGGTGTTGCCCGGAAGCTTTATGAAGCGGCAACAGGCAACGAAATGCGCGTGTGGTTCACGCCGGGAAATGCAATCTACCAGCTCCTCTATCGGCAGCCGCTTTCGGTGCTGATGTTTGCAGCTCTGGCATTTTCGCTTTACTACTTCGCACGGAAACCGCTGGGCGGGAAGTAGTTCCTTCTGGCGTGCAGGAGCGGAGATGCCTTGGACGTTCGATTGGAAGACGAGGACGGCAAACCGATAAGCGACGATTATCTTGTGATCGAATTTGGCTCACTGCCATCTGGAAAGGACAGCCCCATTTCTAGCCTGATCGATGCTGCCCGATATTACGATACGTTACTCAATCCAATTCAAGCGGAAGCCCTCGCGGATGAAATCGTCGCAGCAGGCGAGAGCTTCTTGTCGACTCTGGAACCGCTTGTCAAATGGGCTCGAGAAATTAGTGGCTCTCACGCGCACCTCCGCACGTATTTACGCTTTGTCGGAGATTAGCCGATCGCTCATTTGGCATGAAATTGGGCAATTGCCTCCGGACTCGGCGCCTTCGTCAACGCACTCACCACAACCAGGCACAGCAGGGCCGCGAGCAGTGCCGGGAAAATCGCATCCCTTTGCGCTACGAAGGCCGGCAAATGATTATGGATGAAGCTTGAATCCCAGAACACAGTCATAAACGTCCCCGCGGCAATCGCACTGACAGCTCCCGCCGCATTGGCGCGACGCGAGTAGAACGCCGCGAGAATCACAGGCGTCAGCGCCGCCGAATAGATGGTGTAGGCGTACAGCGTCTTCTTCAGGACGGATTCCGTACCCAGCGCCTGATACAACGCCCAGATTCCGAGCAACACGACCATCAGCCGCGACACAATCAGGACGCGCTTGTTTGATGCATCGGGCGCGATGTAGCGGACAAACACATCGTTCACCAGATTCGTCGCTGGAGAAAACAGATAGTTGTTCGCAGTCGAGATGATCTTCGCGAAGATGGCTCCCATCAGAAGAGCGCCCAGCCATGCCGGTAGTCCATGAAGGGCGCAATACGCGAGAATCTCGCGTGGGTGCTGCGAAACTTCGCCTGAGGGAAAGCGGGCCGATCCGGCGACGGCCAAAGCGACGATGATCGTCTCAAGTATCACGGTGCCGATAATCCATCCGACGACTGCAACTCGAGCATCCTTCTCCGACTTCGCTGAAAAGAACTTCTGGTACATCGACTGATTACCCAGCATCAGCAGACACGTCGGCACGCTCAGTTCGAGAGCCTGCACCAGCGACAAATCGCCTAAAAGTTGAAAGTGGGTTGCGGGTAGCGCGTTATGGACTGCGCTCCATCCGCCGACCGAGTGTGTCAGGACCGGGAAAGCTATCACCATGGTGAATGTCGCAAGCAGGCCGATGACAACGTCCATATACGCGACCGAAGACATGCCCGCGATTGCCGTGAACACAATCACAAAAGTAGCGATGATGTATTTACCCAGCGTCGCGCTGATCACATCCGGAAAAATCAGGTGGAGAATGTCTCCCCCTCCAATCAGTTGATAGCTGGTGATGGCTGTGTAGGCGAAGAGAACCGCAATCACGCCGAGCACGCGCGCCGTCTGGTTATAGCGGGCTTCGAGCAGGTCGGGAATGGTGAACTGCGCGAATCGGCGCGCGCGCGGAGCGATGAAGTAGATGAGGAGCAGTCCGGCCCATCCGCCCCCGCCCTGCCACAGCGCGACAAAGCCGTGCTTGTAGGCGTTTTCAGCCCCGCCCAACAGCGAGCCCGACCCGATCCACGATGAAAGCAGAGTAAACACGAGCACGAAGGCAGAAAGGGAACGGCCCGCGACCAGGTAGTCGGCCTTCGTCTTCACTTTGCGCAGGCGGGCGAGCGAAACGCTCAGGAGCGTAATAACAATTGCGCCGAGAACTACGGCGTAAAGTGGTGACATTCGCCTTCCTGTCGACACAAGAATGGATTAATCGGTAAGTCTACGGGAGTTATCCGCTCTTGTCAGGCTTGAATGCCTCCTCTAATTCACCAGCAGTACGCCCTCGCACTCGTATCCTCTTGTTCCGGGAATGCTCCCCCGATGCAACTTCGATTGCAGACCGTGGGACATCCAGTACGGAAGCAAGCCATGAAATCAGCTCCTCATTTGCGCGACCTTCCAGCGGCGGTGCAGCTACGGCAATCCGGAAGACAGTGTTCGCGCCGTCCTCCACAACTCCGGTGAATTGCGTCCTCCGCGCGCGAGGTGTTATCCGCACTAAGAACGAAGTCTCCCCGCCCTTTGACGCGATCAAGTCCGAACCTCGCGCACACCAAACAGGGCCGTGCCGATGCGCACCATTGTGGAGCCCTCTTCGATGGCAATCTCAAAATCGCCCGACATGCCCATCGATAGCTGCGACAGATCGAGCGCGGGGTGGCGGGCGGCAACTTTATCGCGCAGCTCTCGCAATCCCCTGAAGCAGGTTCGCGCCGTCTCTGGATTGTCATCGAGTGGCGGTATCGTCATCAGCCCGCGCATGGCGAGATGCCTGAAGTCGATCATCCGGCCGAGCAGTTCTTCCAGTTCGCCCCCCGCAGGGTCGAGCCCCGTTTTCGCCGCTTCAGGGCTGAGCTTTATCTCGATGAGCACTGGAAGCGTGCGATTGAGCTTCCCCGCAGCATCATTGAGCCGCTCGGCCAGGCGGAGCGAATCCAAGGTATCGACCCCTGAAAAGAGTTCCGCCGCTTTTGCAGATTTATTCGACTGCAGGTGCCCGATCAAATGCACCTCAATCTGCCCCGTTAAATCCCCCATTGCCGCCCGTTTGCTTTCGAATTCCTGTACGCGGTTCTCCCCGAAGAGCACGATTCCTGCCTCGACCGCCTCGCGAATCGACGGCACCGGATGTGCCTTCGAAACCGCCATCAGTCGCACCTCTTCCCGGCGGCGGCCGCTCCGCCTGCAGGCCTGCCCGATACGCTCTTCGATCTCGGCGAGCCTGTCTTTAAAGGTGGTCACCGTTCTATCTTATCGATGAGCGCAGGAGCCACTGCTGTAAAAGAAGAAGGGGCGTGCAGTTTGGCTGCAGCCCCCTTTTCCTGACTCTTGGTTCTACTTCTGACTCGCTATCCAGGCCTTCAGATTCGGTTCCTGCAACGAGCGAAGCTCGATGCACTCGTTGATCTGGTCTTTCGCCCTGGTGAGCGCCCGCTCCGATGCCGGAACTTTGTGGGTGGTAAAAAAGTTCACCACCTCATCGCGCTTTTCCGCGCTGCAGAAAGCGCCGGTTCCGCTCACAAGGAAGCCGCCCATCGAAGTAGTGAGCTGCGCCTGCACCTTGTCCCAGTTCTCTCTAATGAAGTTCCACGCCAGATCGCGCGTATCCGTGCCCGCAAGCATGATAACCAGCTCAATCAACGAATCCTGGTTCCTCACCTTGCCGGATACCGTGTAATCTAGCGAACGCTTCTCGAGCGACGCATCCTTGAATTCGGCAAGAAGGCGAAGACTGCCCTCCTGCAACTCAGGATTTGTCGCGGTTTCGGCCTGCTTCTTCAACTGATCGTAGAGAGCGGCATCGCCATTAATCGCTGCAATCGCCATTGCCGTTTCCGCCAGCGTTGGATCGACCGAGCGCTGGTCGGCAAGATATTTCGTCGCCAGCTCTTTCGCCTGCGCAATCACTTCCGGATCCTTGCCCACATTGCCAAGCGCACCAAACAGTGCGGCCCGCAATTGACGCTTCTCTGGACTATCGTCCGGAGCGGGCGCCCCCAGCCGCTCAAGAGACGGTTTGAACGTCGCCCGCACCCACGCGGAGATAGCATCGCGCTCCTCCTGAGTGGCAGCAATACGTGTATAAACAGCATTCACCGCGGCCAGGGCGGTATCCAGCACGGTGCCGCTCGCATCACCCTTCACAGCAGCAGCCAGATTCATTATGTCCCCAACCCCTGCCTTGTTCGCGCGCACCTGCGCCCATTCATCCCCGATCAGTATGATCCGCTCCTCCGGCGTGAGGCCGGTCTCGACGTTGGCGACGATTTTCGCGTATATGTCTCCCGGGTATTTCGTCCGGTAATATCCTTTTCCTTCCGCATTGCCAAAGAAAAAGGGTGCCGCGGGAGTCTTGAGCGACTGCTGCGCCTCGGAAAGTAGTTCGCAGTTCTCGCCACGCTCTGCCGCCTTGAAGCAAACAGGGACCGACCAGGTCTCCTGTCCTTCTGGCTTT
>JAFAMZ010000273.1 GCA_019232935.1 Silvibacterium sp. | reverse complement strand
GGCCTCCACGAAAAAATCAAAAAGTAGACCAACCTGGGCATCCCGGGTCCGGATTTTCGGACGTGGGATGCCATCCTGGCACAATCTGGACACCCCGCCCTCGCCCGCCTTCTTAGTCGCCATCTGCATGGCGCACTGGCAAAACCTGTTCCCTCAGCAATTGAGACGCAGAATTAACAGAGCTGCGGTTGATCCCTGTACGATCTTTCTTTGGGCGACAAGGCATCGTTCCAGTGCGCCCTCGCATGCAGATCAATTTCGGCCAAGGCCAGGAGGCGTTATGTCGGGCGAAGGAAATGCAGCAGGAGCAAAGGTAACCTTGCACGTGGTTTCGAGCCTTGATGGATTCATCGCGAGGAAGGACAACAGTGTCTCCTGGCTGGATAGCACTGGCGTCTACGAAGCCGGGGTTTCCATTTCGAAGGAAGAGGCCGCGGCCTTCGTCAAGGCCATAGACTGTTACGTACTCGGCTCTCGCACGTATGAACACGCACTCGAATTGGGCTGGCCATACGGCGACACTCCGACCGTGGTGGTGACGGGAAGAAAATTGCCGTCGACAAAGAAGAGTGTCGAATTCTATTCGGGCGATCTCAAGACGCTTGTTGATGAGAAACTCACGCCGCGATATCGAAACATCTGGCTCGTGGGCGGCGCAATGTTGTGTCAGCGTTTTCTGGAACTCGGCCTGGTGGACGAAATCAGGCTAACCATCGCTCCTGTCCTGTTGGGTGACGGACTCCGGCTGTTTGGTTCCCTGACGGAGGAGAAGTGGAATTTGAAGAACGTGGTCGCTTACAAAAATGGCTTTGTTGAGTTGTCATACGCCGCGGTGAATCGACGAACTCTCGCAGGATGAAATTCCTCTGTGCTCTCTGTTCCCTTTGTGGTGAAATCCGATCCGAAAATCGAGAGTGCAGCTAACTAACGAGGCGACTCTAATCCGTAATGGCTAATAACTAATCCCTACCGCGCCTTCAGATACTTATCGAAGGGAATCTCGAAGTAGAACAGCTCTTTCCCGTCCGCGTCCCGCAGCTCTCGCAGATTCAGCTTCGCGCCCCGCAAGGGATCGGGCCCAAGCCCTTCCATGTCGTAGAAGAGAAACCCCGCGCGCGTCGTGTGCGGCTCAACCGCAATCGCCGCATATTCAAACTCCGAGAAATCCTGCTCGATCTTTGAATCCGGCGTCTTCGGCTTGCCGCCCATGGGAGGCAGCGGCGCAGGCATCGGAATCTTCCGTCCCGTGTTGCTAACATTCGTCATCCGCCGTTCCACATCTTCCGGCTCGGCCGCGGGAACCTTGTCCCCTGCCGCCGTAATGAAGTTGATGCGCGCATCCGCCAGCGAAATCGCCCGGTCCCCGTTATTCGTCACGATAATGCGAATGGGCATGAACCCGTTCTTCAGATAATCCACGCGGAAGATGCTCTCTTTGTCCTTCGTATCGAAGGGCTCCGCCGCGATCGTCACCTTCTCCTCCGCATGTGCGTCGAAGGCCGCGTAACTGGAAGCATTTTTCGCTGGCGCCAGATTATGGTCCGAGGCCGAAAGCGCCGCTGGCACAAACACAGACACCGCAAAACACAAGACTGACCGCAGAACCATGTTTATCATCATCGCTTAAGACTCGCATAAAGTCAGATTCGTAAGCGGATGCCCGTTCTCTACAGCCTCGCGTTGTTTCTCGCCATCGTCATCTCGGCCCCGTGGTGGCTCTTTCGCATGGCGACCACAGGCAAATACCGCGAGGGTCTCTCCGAACGCCTGGGTATCATCCCGAAGCGAATCTCATCTGTTCGGGATGAACCCGTTATCTGGGTGCACGCCGTGTCCGTCGGAGAAATCCTCGCCGCCGCCCGCCTCATCGACGAGCTCTCCGCGCGCGCGACCGGTTGGCGCATCATGGTCTCGACCACTACGCGCACGGGACAGAAGATCGCCCGCGAACGCTTCGGTCCCGACCGAGCCTTCTATTTTCCGCTCGACTTCGCCTTCGCCGTACGCGCCTGGCTTCGCGCCCTCCGCCCGCGCATGGTCGTCCTGCTTGAGACGGAGTTCTGGCCGCGCATGCTCACCGAGTGCCGTCGAGCAAACATTCCCGTTGCCGTCGTCAACGCCCGCATCTCCGACCGCTCCTGGCCCCGCTACATGCGCCTGCGCTTCATCTGGAAGCGCCTCCTCAACAGCTTGGCTCTTGTCCTTGCGCAAAGCCCACTCGACGCCCAGCGCCTCACCGCCATCGGAGCAGCCAACGTCCGCGTCGGCGGAAACCTCAAGTTCGGTATCCGCGTGGCAAAACCCGCCGCCGTCACCGAAGCTCTGCGCGCGCATCTTCCGCCAAACATGAAAGTCGTTGTTTGCGGTTCAACGCTCGATCGCGAAGAAGAATTCCTGCTCGACGCTCTTCCTCGCGACGTCATCACCATCCTCGCGCCGCGCCATCCCGAGCGCTTCAGCGCCGTCGAAAAGCTCCTCTTGCAGCGCAACTCCCGCTACATCCTCCGATCAGAATGGATGACATCACCCGCGCCCATTGCCGCGGGATCCATCTTCCTGCTCGACTCCATCGGCGAGCTTGCCTCTGTCTACTCGCTCGCTAGCGTGGCCTTCATCGGCGGCGGCATCTTCACACCCGGAGGCCACAACCCCCTCGAGCCCGCGCAGTTCGGCGTGCCCATCGTCATGGGACCCCACTACGAAAACTTCCGCGCCATCGTTGACGCGCTGCTCGCAGCCAACGCCATCGCCGTCGTCGAACCCGCCCAGATCGGGCCTGCCATTCATCGCCTGCTCTCCGACATGACTTCCGCACGCGAAATGGGACAGCGCGCCCGCCATGTCTTCGACAGCCACGCCGGAGCCACCGAGACCGCCGTCGAATCTCTGCTCGCCATCATTCATGCAGACGCCGGAGTCCGCGCTTGAGCGCCCGGCTTTCTCTCAAACCTGTCCAGATTCTTCTCACACCATTGGTCCCGCTCTACGCCACCGCGCTCGCCGCGAAAAACCTCGCGTACGATCGCGCCTTGATCACCCCGAAGCGTCTCCAGTGGCCCGTCGTCAGCATCGGCAATCTCTCCGTTGGCGGAGCGGGGAAGACTCCCGTCGTCATCTGCCTCGCCCGGCTTCTGCAAACGGCCGGTCATTCGGTCGACGTGCTCTCACGCGGTTACGGCCGCAGTTCTGATGAAGTCACCCGCGTCGACCCCGACGGCCCCGCATCGCGCTTTGGAGACGAGCCGCTCCTCATCGCCCGCACCACCGGTGTCCCCGTCTACGTCGGAGCCGATCGGCACGCCGCCGGACTCCTCGCCGAACGCTCACAGCCAATGCCCGGCATTCATCTACTCGACGACGGATTCCAGCACCGCCGCCTTGCCCGCGACGTCGACATCGTCGTCCTGCACGCGAGCGACTTCGACCAGCATCTTCTCCCCGCAGGACGCCTCCGCGAGCCCCTCAGCGCACTTCATCGTGCCGGAATCCTCATCCTGCGCGCCGAAGACCGCCACCTCGAAGCCGAGCTTCGCCGCCGCAGCATCACCGCGCCCATCTGGATCCAGCACCGCCGCCTCGCCATGGAGCCAACCGCGCGCGCAGTCGCCTTCTGCGCTATCGCCCGCCCGGACGAATTCTTCGCCGCGCTCACAGATCAGGAACTCGCCGCAACCTCCGCCTTCCGCGACCACCACACCTGGTCCGACACCGACCTCGATGCACTCCTTCAACTCCGCGCTCGCCACCGCGCCGAATCCTTCATCACCACCGAAAAAGATTTCGTCCGCCTCACACCGCCGCAGCGCGCCCGTCTCGCGCCCTTGCACGTCGCGCGCCTCGAAGTGGTGTTCGAAAATGAGGTAGTCATCATGGCCCAGTTCGCTAGTCTTCTCGTGAGAAAATAAGACATTGCTTAAATTGCTTAATTAGAGGCTTCGTGAAGCATCTTGTAAATTCCCTGCTGCGCAGTGCCGGATACCAGGTGGCGCGGATTGCACCACCCCCAGAGATTCGCCAACAGTATCCGGACGTGACTGACGAGGAGTTGGCAATTTACTCCAGGGTAAGCTCGGCTCACGATGCTATCGGTCGAACGCATCCTGGCAAACGTGCGCGCCGTGGACCACATCGTTCGCCGCCGGATCCCAGGCGACGTTGTAGAACGCGGCGTTTGGCGCGGCGGGAGTTCTATGGCAATGGCCATGGGTCTGCGCGGGCGCTCGGATACCCAACGCACGCTATGGATGTATGACACCTACGAAGGAATGACCGATCCGACGGACGCCGACAAAGTCCACTATGGCAACGACGCCAAAGAGCTCATGAAGACAGCCAGGCAGGACGAAAAGCCCGAGAATAGCCTGATATTGGCCGCCGCATCGCTTGAGGTGGTGCAGAACAATATGCGGTCCACTGGCTACCCGGTGGACCGCATCCGGTACGTCAAGGGACCCGTGGAGGAGACCATTCCTGGGTCGTTGCCAGACCGCATTGCACTGCTGCGCATCGACACGGACTGGTACGAGTCAACGCGTCATGAGCTGGTGCATTTATATCCACGGTTGTCTTCCGGCGGCATTCTCATCATCGATGATTATGGCCACTGGCAAGGGGCGCGAAAAGCCGTCGACGAGTACTTCCAGGGCTCTGGCCCCTTCCTCAACCGTATCGACTATACAGGCAGATTGGCCGTTAAACCGTAAGGCGCCGGGCGGCACTCCACCCAACTACACGCGATGGAAGCTTTTCAGGATGTCGTAGGTCGAGTAGCGCAAGTCGATCGGCCGCCGCGGACTGGAGAGAGCTTTGCCACAGAATGAGCAGTTGCGAGTCCTCATCGTCCGGCTCGGCGCGATGGGCGACATCCTCCACGCCTTGCCGGCCATCACCGCGCTCCGCTCCGCGCATCCAGAGTGGTACATCGGCTGGGCGGTCGAGCCCCAATGGCGCGGCCTCCTCTGTTCAGAGTGCTCAAGGCCCCCGTCCGGGCGAAGCCCGCAGATGCCCCTCGTCGACACCATCCACATCGTGCCCGCCAAACAGTGGGCGCGCTATCCGCTTAGCGCGGCACTGCATGAAATCCCGCGCATCCGCCGCGAACTGCGTGAAGCTCGCTACGACATCGTCATCGACCTTCAGGGAGCCGTGCGCTCCGCCGTTATCGCACGCTGGGCGCGTGCCGCACGCCTTATTGGCGAAGACAAGCCCCGCGAACGTGCCGCGCGCTGGCTCTTCACCGAACGCATCCCGACGCGCGGAGTTCACGTCATCGAGCAGGGAATCGAGGTCGCCAACGCGGTCCTGGGTGAATCGCTGCCGGTCATGCCGGCCCTGCTCCCAACCGATGCATCCGCCGAGAAGGAAGCCTCAGCTATCACTCAACCCTTCGTCCTCCTCAGCCCCGGAGCAGGCTGGGGAGCCAAGCGCTGGCCTGTCGATCGCTACGCCGCCGTCGCGAGGCAGTTAAGCCGCGACGGATACGCCGTCGTCATCAACGCTGGCCCTGGCGAGGAGAGCATTGCGATTGATCTTATGTATCAGCTCGCCGGCGTCGCCGGTGTCACGATGCTCCAGCCCACCGTCACTGAACTCATCGCCATCACCCGCCGCGCCTCGCTCCTCATCGCCGGAGACACCGGCCCCCTGCACCTCGCCTGCGCGCTCGGCAAGCCTGTCGTCGGCATCTTCGGACCCACCGACCCTGCCCGCAACGGTCCCTTCGGCTGCGCCTTCCGCGTTCTCCGCCATCCCGAGAGCCGCCGCGACCACACCCGCCACTCCGAACCCGAAGCCGGACTACTCACCATTACGCCGGAAGCCGTGCTCGAAGCGGCGATGGATCTGCTCCTTGAAACGAGGAAGGAAACGAGGAAGGCCTCGCTGAAGGAGTCACGCTGAGATGCCCGTCACCTGGAGCCGCATCGCGCGCCGCATCCGCGTGCCATTGGGCTTTCTATTCGCCGCGCTCTATCTCTGGCTGGCCCGTCCCACGCCGCTTTTCATGGCATTAAGCCTGGGTCTCGTGGTTCCCGGCATCTGGCTGCGCGCCTACGCCTCCGGATACGTCAAAAAGAATACCGAACTCACCATGACCGGCCCTTATGCCCACACGCGCAACCCGCTCTATCTCGGGTCCATGCTCATCGCCTTCGGCTTTGC
>JAFAMZ010000035.1 GCA_019232935.1 Silvibacterium sp. | reverse complement strand
GTCAAACGCCGACCTTTTTATAGCTCATAATGCCGTACCGGAAGGTGCGACTGGTGTTGAGCGGCGGCTCCACATGCCGCCTTCGGTGATTGGAACGACGGCCGCGAACGCTCACGTGAAGCAACTGGTGCTCTCTCACCGCATGTTACGGACGCTGGGAAAAGAGGCTCAGACCGAAGCGGAAATAAGGCGTTTCTATTCCGGTCCGATTGCATTCGCGAACGATCTTGATTGTTTTCGCCTCAAGTGACGGCCTGTGATCGCTTACTCCACTCCCAACACTTTGACGATCACACGCTTGCGGCGCTGCCCATCAAACTCGGCGTAGAAGACGCGCTGCCATGTTCCCAGGTCGAGTTTTCCTCCAGTGACCGGCAGCGTTGTCTCATGGTGCAGCAGCAGGGACTTCAGGTGCGCGTCGCCATTGTCCTCGCCGGTCTGATGATGCTTGTAGTCAGCCCTCTCCGGCGCAAGCGTTTCGAGCCATTTGCCGATGTCTTCGATAAGACCGCTCTCGTGGTCGTTGACGTAAATTGCCGCAGTAATGTGCATAGGCGAAACGAAGCACAGGCCGTCCTTTACTCCGCTTCGTCGAACAATCTGCTGCACCTCATCGGTAATGTGCACCATTTCCTTGCGCTTTTTCGTCTCAAAGACGAGATACTCGGTGTAGCTCTTCATTCCTCTATTTTCTCTTGAGCGGCTCGAATCACTCGTTGCGGAGCGCCTGGATCGGTTCTACTCCCGCTGCGCGCCAGGCGGGAACCAGCGTTGCGAGCAGACCAGCGATTCCCAATATTGCCGCCGCGACTGTCAGCATCAGCGGATCCCAAGGCTTGACCCCGTAGAGTTGATCGGTCATAAGTCTGCCGGCTGCGATGGCGGCGGGTATCCCTAACGTCAGCCCGATGCCTACCTGCCAGAAGGCACCGCGCAGCACCATATTGACTACGCGCCTCCGATCCGCTCCAAGAGCCATGCGCACGCCGATCTCGCTGGTCCTCTGTTCCACTGAGTAGGCCATCACGCCGTAGAGTCCGACCGCGGCCAAAATAAGCCCGAGCACGCCGAAGAGGGTAGTGAGTGTAGCGATCATTTTTTCCTGCTGGAAATCGGCGCTGACCACTTGGGAATAAGGGTCAACCCCATAGAGCACAAAGTTCGGATCGAAGTTCGCCAACACCTTCCGGACCTTTTCTTCCATATGCGGAGGATTGCCCGGCGCCCAGATCACGATATTTTCCATGTAGTGCGACCATATTTCGCCAGCCTGGTATGCCGGATCATCCCACTGAACGGTCTGGGCCTCGGGCAGAAAGTACATCGGCCCGACGGGAGTCTTATAGAGATACGTCATGTACCGCATGTCGCGGACAAGCCCAACGATCTCGTAGGTTGCGGAGTATTTGGCCTTGCCGGGTCCGAAGTGCTGGCCGATAGGACTTTGATCTTTGAAGTATCTCTTTGCGAAAGCCTCATTGACGACCGCGACCTTGCGTGCAGCGCTGGTGTCTTCCTCGGTGATCGGCCGGCCCAGGATTATCCTTGCGCCTAGCGCGTCGAACAAACCAGGCATCACGCGGACGAAACCGGCGCTTGTGTCTTCCTTCGGTCCTGGCTCCGGCCGGCCTTCGATTCGAACGCTGTTGTTCCAACTGTCGCCGGTCATAGGCGCGTATAACGCGGGCGCGGCCATCCGCACACCGGGAATCTGCCGCAGCCGGTCGTCGATTTCACGCAGTTTCGGCAGGATCTCTTCCGGTTTGTAATTGCTGATCATCAGATTGATCCAGGCGATATAGCGACTGTCTGTTTCAAAGCCTAGATTCTGATGCTCCAGCTTGCGCAGGCTGGAGCCCAGCAGCGCCGCTGCCGAGAGCAGCACCAGGGACATCGATATTTGAAGAATCACCAGAGATTTTTGCGTCCAAGAGCGCCTGCCACCGACCGAGCGGTTCGCTCCGCGGAGGGCATCTACCGGATTTGCATGCGAAGTCATCCATGCCGGCGCGATGCCGAAGAAGACGCCGGTCAGCATCGAAATACAGAGCGTGAAGAGCAATACCGGCCATGACGGGGCAGCATCGATGGGTACCCAATTGTTCGGACCACCTATCTCGAAAGCCAGGTGCAGAATCAGCCTGGTTCCGGCGTAGGCTACACCTATCCCGATCGCGCCACCGATTACCGCCAGCATTACGCACTCAACAAGCGCTTTGCGCACCAGCCTGCTGCGGGAAGCGCCCAGCGCAACCCGCACCGATGTTTGCTCACGATCTTTCAGCCCGCGCGCAAGCATCAGGTTGGCGAGATTGCCACAGGCCACAAGCAGGACACAGGCCGCGCCGACGAGAAGGAGCCTCAAGCCGTCCCCATATTGGTCCTCAACAAAGCCGACACCGGCCCCGCCGGGAACCAAGTGGAGGGTCTGTTTTTGCCAGAGCTGCTTCTCGCCCGGCTGCATGTCGGGCACGTGGCTGGCCAGCCAATCGTGCAGCTCTACCCGAAGCTTAGCCTCAAGGGTTTTCGGATTCGTCCCCGGCCGCACTCTTCCGATCAAGTCGAGCCAGTTGCCGTTTGGCTGTTTCAGACGCGCCGTCTGGCCGTCGATCAGAAGCTCGGCTGTGAGCGGCATCCAGAGGTCGGGCATGCCCCAACCAGCCAGCTTCGCCCCGAAAAATCCAGGCGGAGCCACACCGATCACGGTGAATGGATGACCGTTGATCTGATAGGTTGCGCCGACGACCGAAGGATCTGCCCCATACTTCTGCTGCCATATCCGATAGCTCATCACAGCGACGGGTGGAGCGCCCTCGCGGTCGTCGTCGTCGGTCATCAGCCGGCCGATCCACGGCTGGACACCCAGGGTCATGAAGAAATTGCCCGAAACGAACTCTCCGTTGCGCGTATCCACGGGAGACTGCGAGCCTTGCCTCCGCACACCGAGTTGCACATTTCCGGCCTGGAGCGCTGCCAGGTCGGTGAACTCCGGCGTGTGAGCACGGAAGTCTTTGTACAACTCCCAGGAGAACAGGGCGAAATTGTTCTCGTCGCCCGACCCAGTGCCTTGTGTGTAGCCTCCCCAGTTGCAGCAGCGGACCTTATCGCCTATCCGCCAAAGCTCCGCCGGCCTGGTCACCGGGAGGGATTTCAGCATGACCTGGTGCACGAGAGTAAAAATGGCCGTAGTCGCTCCGATGCCCAGCGCCAACGTAATAATGGCGGTGATTGCGAACCCCGGAGCCTTGCGCAGCTGCCTCTGTGCGTCTCGTAGATCGGCCAGCATTCATGTCCTCCTGGTGTTGTCTAAGATCAGAACTGCACGTCGCGAGCCGTTCTTTCACGGGCGCTCTTCTGATATCAAAGGGCTTATCGGTTATCCCGAAAGGCTTTCTGTCCGCTGCCGGGAAGCGGCCGTCCGCAAACGGACATGGTCCCGCGAAAATCGAAATTACGAGGAAGCCTGCGGGAGTTGTTCGAGCAGGCGCTTCCAATTCTTCTGATTGCGGCGCCAGGTCTTCTTCAGGTCTTCGAGGATGCGCTCGAAGTCGCCGTGACCTTTCAACCGGCTCCATGCGGGATTTTTGGAGAACCAGGGATAATTCTCGTTGCCCAGATAGATGGCTCGGCGAAGCCAGTGCAGGGCTTCGCTCTCGTCTCCATCGACGGCAAAGTAGGTTGCGAGACGATATGCCATCTCACTGTCGGCTTCTGCGGCGGCCATGGAGCCTTCCTCGATGAGCGATGCGGCGCGCTCGCGGTTTCCCTGGTGCGCATAACACATGGCCAGCGTGGGGTAGGCTATACGCATGCTGTCGTCATCGCGGATCACCTCCTCGAGGATTTCGATAGCCTTGGGCAGATCGCCCTCGCGCATGCGTTGATAGGCAAGCGAGGTGCGCAGCAACGGGTATTTGGGCTCGAGGGTAAGTCCCTTTTCGATCTCGTCTGCGGCAAGTTCAAGCTGGTTCTGATACTGGTAGACGCGCGCGCGATGGTTGTAGATGACGGGCGCGTTGGAGGGGTTGAGGTTAAGCGAGCGGTTGAACTGCTCAAGAGCCTGTTCGTACATGCCGTCGAGACGCAGCGTGATGCCGGCGACGAGGTGGACATTCCAGTCGTTCGCGGCCTCCTGAAGCAGGTTCTCGATGCCGTGGCGGGCGCTCTCCTTTTCGCCTCGCGACAGCAGCATATAGACGCGATAGAGGTTCGCTTCAACCGAGCCGGGATCGATCTCGAGGGCCTTGTCGAAGGCGCGGCGCGCGGACATCACGTGCATGTGCCCGCCGAATCCATGCCGAACGTACTGGAGATGCGTAATTCCCAGGCCGCTCCACGCCGGCGCATATTTTGGATCGCGATCGACCACGGTATCGAAGAGCTCGCGCGCGCGATCGAGGTCGAGACGGTTGCCGGTGCGCTGCATGAAGGACGAGAGCATCGCGCGTGCCTGCAGATACTGCTCGGAGAGATTGTCGGCCAGGGCTTCTGTGCGCGGGCTGCCGGCCGGGGACTGCTGTGTGAGCTGTCCGAGGGCCTGGAGCGAGGCGAATACCTCGTTGCAGATTTCCGTCTGAACAGCGATCAGATCGAAGGAAGGAACGCTGATTGCGCCACCGGTGCGGACACTTTCCGAGGGCATGTTGGCGAGCTGCCAGTTCAGGTCGAATCCGGTCTCGGAGCGGATGAAATTACCAGTGAGGACCCACTCGACGAGCAGCTTGTGGCCAATCTCAAGAGGGTCCATCTGGGTGACGGGCAGGTGGAGCAGCGCGCTTGATGGGCGAACCACCAGCGAGGACATGCGCGCGAGCCGGGCAGCGATGGCGTCGGCCAGTGCAAAGCCATAGAGCGGCGCGACCTCCGATGGCCCGAAGTTCTGGAACGGAAGGACGAGGATGGTGTTCTGCTTTTCCTTCGGGTCGGCGGACTCGCGGAACCGCTCGGCGAGCATGGAGAGAATGCCGGTGGTGCGCTTCTCGGTCTCTGTGTTCGATGGCGGAAGATTGGCCGCAGCGTCGCCGGGGATGATGCCGGTCTCGATCTGCGAAGTCTTCATGATGGTCTTGAGGGCTTCGCGCACATCGGCGGCGCTGGAGTAGCGCTCGGCGGGAATCTTCTGGAGAAGCTTGAAGATGAGCGAATTCAGCTCCGGCAAGACGTCGAGGGGCTGCGGGTCGAGATACTGAATGGCGCGGATG
>JAFAMZ010000174.1 GCA_019232935.1 Silvibacterium sp. | reverse complement strand
GGGCTTGCCAATGACCGCGACGAGCTCGTCGCGGTCAACGTCCCGCATGGTAGGGAAAGCCTCACCGCTTGAGCCGCCGGCGCTTCATGCCGACACTGCCTTACCGGGACGCTTGGTCCTGGTCGGGTGAGTAGCTCACCAACTTGGCGCTACCCGCCTCCATTACTCACGGACATTCCGCCTCGACCAAATCGCTAAACAGCACACAGCTCCGATTTCAGTAATCCCAACCAATCTGTGCGCACAGAATTCTGATCTGGGTCGCGATCAGGCCGCTCGAGGCGATCACGCCGGGATTGAACCTCAGCTCGTAAACATTCGGATCGACGGGACCTAGCCGCATAGGCACAGCTATGACACAGTCGCGACGCCGGAACAGGTTGTACTTCAGGAAACTTCCAAGCGAATGGACCTGGCCTACTCTTTCGTCACCGGGAGATGCTGGCGGAGCGGAAGCCGCATTTTCGCTGATCCTCTGTACGGACGCTTGAGATTGGCATGCCAGATCGCTTTCAAGCGGTCCGCTATCGAAGTTGCTATTGCGGAGCCCCTTCAACTCGGATCTGACGAGATGTTCAACCGTCGGGACAACTTGTCGTTCGACCTCCTTCGCGATGATGCGGGCGCGCACCGACGATAAGTTTTCACCGTTCACAAATTTCGCTAGCTCTTCCTCGGATAGCTCACTGAGATCTACGGCGCCGGCCGTGAGCGGCACCGCGTGAAAATGTTGTCGATACGAGACAATGTTATGCCCCAGGAAATCTGTCTCGATCAAATAGGGAACGGAAAGCTGTGCCGTGGACATCACATTCAGCGGGCGGCGGCGAAACGCTTCCGCATGTCGCGGCAACACGGACGAGGCGTCGTATCCGAACATCTCCATGAAATCTTGCGGCAATGCCTCAATTCGACCGACGGCCTCCGCCGGCAAGGCCTGGCGCCACCCGTTGATGCGACCTTCCCTGAACGTTGGACTCGAGCGACCGGAGGCTGCCGAACGGATGTCCTCGGTTATTCCCGGCACGTGCAATTTGAGCTGCAGCGACCACACCAGCGCATCGAATGCTGTATCCGAGCCGCCGCCGGCGTCACCGACCATCTCTTCGAACGAAACCGGAATGACGTTCGTGCAATCCAGCCAGGCCGCGAACTCGCCGACGCGGTCGCGGATCGATCCGAGCAACCATCGATCGTCGATCAGTCGGGCAACGCGTTGCTCGAACGAAAGTTGCCCGAGCAATACCGACAAGGGACTGTTGCCGTCGACGTGCCAATAATTTGCTTCCGAGACGAGTATGTCGCGCGGATTGCGATAGTTGAAGAGAGCTGGCGAGCGCATGAAAGGATGCGCACGATTGCCGAACGGCGCTCGCTGCAGTTCATCGCGAAAAAAATCGCGCGCCGTGGTATGCGCATTGCTATGAAGAAGGTAGTACCAATGGCCGCCTTTAGGCTGCTCCGGCGCGACGCCGCCAGTGGCATAACCGAGCGCTTCGGCCAGCCGAAAGAGAAGATGCGTGCCGGCCTTGGGGATCGATATCAGATAAAGTGGCAAATTCTTGCAATAGCGAGCGGTCACGGGGGCAACCAACGTCACCGCTGCTACGGCCAGGTAGTCGAGCAACGCATCGCTGATTTTGTCGGCACCCCCACCAATGAGAAGGATGACGTCAAAACGCTGAGACGATCCGGACGTCGCCTCGCCGCCTTGTTCAGACACCTCAAACGCGTCTCCGAATTCCGCAGCGAGCACTGAGGCGATCTCGCCTGCGGCATCGTCGAAGAGACGCGCGCCGATCGTTCGATGGCCGCGTTGCAACAGCTCGCGAACAGCGCTGGTCCAGGAGCTTGGGTTGGCCGGCTCGGACACAAATTGGAGGGAGCGGATGCTCCCGCTCGCCTGGCGGCCTTCGCGCATTGTGGCGGATTGCATGGTTCAATTTGGCTCTTGAGGAGAGTTTCGCAATCCGACGGCGCCGCAGCTTGGAGCTTGATTGCGGTCTTCCAACAGGGTCACCCGACCGCGGTCAATTTGCATCGGCGTTGCTCCAACCGCAGGGGCTCGTGCGAATCGCGCACAACTGCGCCAGGAATCGGGTACGGCTCTCGACCCGTGAGGCAAATCCGTCGGTAGGAGATCGAAGATGACGCTTGAAGTAGCATAAGCCCGCCGCACGGCGCTCCGACGACCAGGGACGCATCGATCTTAAGCCTCAGAATGCATGGCAGTTTACCCGCGCGCACAGGAACGGTAAAGTCGACAATCCTCCGGAAGCGATGCCGAAATTGTGCTCTGCGCGCCCTCCCGGGCCGTTCACGAAGTGTGGGAAACCGCCATGATGTTGTTCCGCCTCGTCCGCTCGCTCTTCAACAACGCGGAGCTGGTTTTCATTATGGCCTTGCAACAGGTGCGTCGCCGTTACGTCGGCACTCTGGGCGGCATCGGTTGGGCTCTGCTGCAGCCTCTGATGCTGATCGTCACCTACTGGGTCGTGTTCGCGCTCGGCTTTCGCGTCAAGATCGGCGATGGGACAGTCAGCTTCACGGCCTATTTTATCACGGGCACCGCTGCCTGGCTTCTTATGTCAGAAGCTGTCAGCGGCTGCGTGGGCTCGATCACGGGCAGTGCTTATCTCGTCAAGAAGGTCGTGTTCCCCGTAGAAGCGCTCCCCGTGGCGCCGGTGATCTCCTCGGCCATTCTCCACGTCTTTCTGCTCGCGGTAGTCCTCGGCTTCCTGTTGATTGATCGCGGGCCGCTGCCTTGGACCGCCCTGCTCGTCCCTTATTATACATGCTGCGCGCTCGTACTGTGTCTCGGCATTGCCTTCCTGACCTCGGCGCTGCAGGTGTTCTTTCGCGACGTGCAAAAGGTGGTGGATACGGCGCTCGGAATTTGGTTTTGGCTGACGCCCGTCGTCTGGCCCATTGACCTTGTTCCGGCGGCGTGGCGGCCGTTGCTCAACCTCAATCCGGCCTGGTACATCGTTCAGGGCTATCGCAACAGCTTGATCGACGGAATCCCTCCCTGGGATCACCCGGCTGCTTCGGCTATCTTCTGGGTCGGTTGCATCGCTGCGATCGCAGTCGGGGCATGGGTGTTCGAGCGCCTCAAGCCCGAATTTGCCGAGGTACTTTGAGGAGGCTGGACGTGCCGCAGCGGACCGCCCTGAATGAATGTAGCTGGCTGCAGCTGGCGTGACGCAGCTCGAGGTGCTCACCGCGCTGGCGACTGCCGCCTGATGCTGTCTACCACGGCTGGATAGCGGTCGGCCACGATGACACCGGCGATTGCTCCGAGATCGACCTTGTCGACCTCAAGCGGACCAGCGGTGTGCGGCACGGCAATGTACAGGCGGTCGTAGAACACAACATTGTAACTGCCCTCCCTCGCCACGAGCCGCGGCGGACGCGGTGGCATCGCGATGGCACCTGTCTCGAAATCGACCGTGTGGAGATGGGGGATGATGTCATGGCTGAAGTGGCTGCCAATGTCGTCGTCGTCGAGCGTGCGCAGAGAGATTCCATAGCGATAGCAGTCGCACGCCCGGCATTCTGTTGCATCAGCGACCATGCGCCGGCGGACGGCATCCGCTTTCTCGCCGTACCAGATATCCTCGAAATCATCAGCATGGAGATTGCCAACGGTGTACTTGTAACACATCTGAACGTCCCCGTTGGCGAGGATCGAGACTGAGTTGAAGGCAGCACGGCATGGGAAGTGAGGCATCTCGGGATGAACGCCGTATTGATAAGTCTCGCGGTAGTTGGGCGCGCAGCGGATATCATTCCGGCTGGAGAACACCCACCGGTCGCGAACGTTGTTGGGATGCTCGTCATTGACAGGCGAGCGCTGATGGAACAAGCGTTGCATTGCTATACGCTTGTCGTTCCGAATGACATGGCGCGCAGCCTCGTCGAAAATGGTGCGCGCCTTGTCGCGCAACGGATAGAGGCTCTGTGTAACCAGATCGGCATGTGGATAGCGCACCACCATCAACAGGAAGCGCACCATGTCGAAGCCGCGCTCATCCCAGAAATCGATCGTCTCGATCGTCTCCTCGAGGTTTTGCCGCTGGCACGTGGAGTTGATGGCAAAGAACGTTTCACGCCCCCCGAAAGCCTCGCGCGTCGCCATGATTTTGCCGACGGTATTGGCGAAACTCGAGCGACGACGGATGTGCTCGTAGGTCGCCGGGCGGACGCCATCGAACGAGAAGTTGATCATGAACATGTTGGCTGCCGCGAGAGCGGCAATGCCCGCATCGTTGCAATATGTTCCGTTCGTGATCAGCTGCAGGCGCATGTCCAGATTGCTCAGATCTGCAACGATCCGGGCAAAATGCGGGTGCATCATGGGCTCGAAGCCGGATCCGACTGCAACGAAAGCCCCTCGGAGCGAGCGCATGCGCTTGATCAACGCGGCATCAAACACCGTCGTGGGCACGGTCTCAGCGAAGCTGACGTGGCACATCCGGCACCGCAGATTGCAGGTCTCGGTCGGCTCGAAATCGATCATCTGCGGCAGATCAAGCGTGCCCTTCCAGTCGAAGCGACTCATCTTCCGTCCATCAGATCCCTGTGACCCTACAACCTAACGTTTATCCGACCGAGGACAAAAGTTGCAAATCTGCGACTTGAATCACGCACCCAACGGGATGTATCAGAGCAATTGGCCCTGAGGGCATTGGCCAGCGCCAAGGCCATGTTATGGGCATTCACTCGGATGGCAATGGACAAGTTGAACGCGCCCACAGCCGAAGCAAACATAGCGGAACACGCCGCCGCCATACAGGTCAACAACCTGTCAAAGAAGTATCGGCTTTTCAACAACCCCCGCCAGCGACTAAAAGAAGCACTCGATCCGAGGGCGCGGACCTACCACAAGGACTTCTGGGCGCTGCACGATATCAACTTCATGGTGCCGACCGGCCACACTGTTGGTATTATCGGTCGCAACGGATCGGGGAAGTCGACGCTGCTACAGATTCTGACAGGGGTCATGCCGCCGAGCAGCGGCAGGGTGGACGTCGTCGGCCGGGTGATCGCGCTGCTGGAGCTAGGCGCTGGCTTTGACCCCGATTTCACGGGCAGAGAGAACGTCCGCCAGTATAGTCGGCTGCAGGGGCTGTCTGGAACCGAAATCGAAGCACGACTGAGCGAGGTCGAGGCATTCGCCGAGATCGGAGAGTTTTTCGATCGCGAGGTACGCCAGTACTCGTCAGGGATGTTCGCCCGGCTCGCCTTCGCCGCGGCGATCAACGTTGATCCTGACGTGCTCATTCTCGACGAAATCCTGACCGTAGGCGACGCGAGGTTCCAACTTCGCTGCTACGAACGTATCCGAAATTTCCAGAAAGCAGGCAAGACCGTCGTCATCGTCTCGCATGATCTGGAGACGATCATCGATCATTGCGACAGCGCCATACTCTTGGACAAGGGCCGGCTTGTCGCCCAAGGTGCGCCACGGACGGTAACTGACGTTTATCGCGAGATCCTGTCCGACGAGGTGCTCGAGCGAGTCGGCCTGCAGGCGGCGCCCGGCGATATTGGTGCTGGCGCAAACGCAAATCCAGGCGACCCTACGCTCACATATGAGGATGACCGTGCGGAACTCCCGCCACCGGTCGCAGCCATGTTGGACGATGTGAGCGGCACAGACCGGTTCCCTTGGCGCGCGGGTTACAACCCCGCGGAAGTGATCAGCGGTGAGAGTCCGGCTGGGATCCTCG
>JAFAMZ010000136.1 GCA_019232935.1 Silvibacterium sp. | reverse complement strand
GGTCACACGATTGCGGTGCATAACGGCAAGAAGTTCGTGCCGGTGTATGTGACGGAGAACATGGTAGGCCACAAGCTGGGCGAGTTTGCCGCCACGCGCACGTTCAAGGGGCACTCGGCCAAGGCTGCGGAGACAACGGCGAAGCCGAAGTAAGCGAAGCCGGGAGCGGCATCACAGAGCTCTCGAATAGAGGATTTGGCAATGCAAGTGGAAACACGGGAATTCACAGCTCAGGCGCGGTTCCAGCGCGTGTCGCCGCAAAAGGCGCGGCTGGTGCTGGATCTGATCAAGGGCCAGAGCGTTGAGCAGGCGCTGAATACGGTTGCGTTCACGAAGAAGGGTGTCGCTCCCATGGTCGAGAAGGTTCTGCGTTCGGCACTTCAGAACGCGAACTACCTGAGCCAGGAGCAGGGGCTCGATGTCGATGTAGACAAGCTCTACGTCAAGTCGGCGATCGCCAACGACGGCCCGCGCATGAAGCGTATCCGGCCGGCTCCGATGGGGCGCGCGTACCGCTATCAGCGCAGGCTTTCGCATATTCTCATCTCGGTCGCCGAGCGCGCGGACGGCAACCGTTCGAGCCTGGTGACGCGTGTAGAGGAAGAAGAGACCGCGCCCAAGGCGAAGAAGGCTGCTGCGAAAAAGGCTCCGGCAAAGAAGGTGCTGGCCAAGAAGGCCATTGCAAAGAAGCCGGCAAAGAAGAAGGCTGCGAAGTAGGTTTAAGGGGAAATTATGGGACAGAAAGTCCATCCTTACGGATTTCGGCTCGGCATCAACAAACCCTGGCGCTCGCGCTGGTTTGTTGAGCGCGACTACGACAAGCTGCTGATCGAAGATGTGAAGCTCAAGAAGGAGCTCAAGGAAAAGCTCAAGGCGGCCGGCGTCAGCTCGGTCGAGATCGAGCGTCCGGGCAACAAGCTACGCATCATCATTCGTACCGCGCGTCCGGGCATCATTATTGGCCGCAAGGGCGCGGAAATCGACAAGCTGAAGGTCGACCTGCAGAAGCGCACCAACCGCGATGTCTTCATCGACATTCTCGAGGTGAACAAGCCTGAGCTTGACGCGCAGCTTGTTGCCGAGAGCATTGCGCTGCAGCTTGAGAAGCGTGTCGGCTTCCGCCGTGCGATGCGCAAGGCCGTTGATTCGGCGCTGCGCTTCGGCTGCAAGGGCATCAAGGTTCGCGTTTCGGGCCGTCTGAATGGCAATGAAATCGCGCGCTCGGAGTGGTATCTGCAGGGGCGTCTGCCGCTACACACGCTGCGCGGCGATATCGATTACGGTTTCGCCGAGGCGCACACGACCTACGGGATTATCGGCGTCAAGACCTGGATCTATCGCGGAGATATCTACCAGCAGAAGCGCCGCGAGCCGCAGGCCGCGGTCGGAACGTCGGTGTTTTAGAGGCAGGGATTAGGGAACAGGGATTAGTAGGAAAGCTAATAGCTATTAGCTAATGGCTGATGGCTACTTGAGGGTTTCGTTATGTTGATGCCAAAGAAGGTCAAGTTTCGCAAGCAGCAGCGCGGCCGCATGCGCGGCAAGGCGTGGCGCGGAAGCGAGCTTTCGTTCGGCGATTACGGACTGAAGGTTATGGAGTGCGGTTACATCACCGATAGGCAGATCGAAGCCAGCCGTGTGGCGATGACCCGTTTCATCAAGCGCGGCGGCAAGATCTGGTTGCGTCTGTTCCCCGACAAGCCGGTCACCAAGAAGCCGGCTGAAACCCGTATGGGTAAGGGCAAAGGCGCTCCCGATCACTGGGTCGCGGTAGTTCGTCCGGGCAAGGTTCTCTTCGAGATGGAAGGCGTGACTCCGGAAATGGCGCAGGAGGCAATGCGCCTGGCCGCTCACAAGCTTCCGCTGAAGACACGCTTTGTGCAGCGCCACGACGTGAAGATCGTCGCGGCTGCGAAGTAGGTTTGATTCAAGGGATACGAGGGGTCGCTTAAGGCCCCGAGTCCCGGAGAGAAGAAGAGATGGAACTGGAAAAGATTCGTAACTTCAGCGATAGCGAGCTGATCACGGAAGAGAAGAAGGCGGCCGAGCAGTTGTTCCGGCTGCGCTTCCAGATGAAGCTCGGCCAGAACGAGGGCGTAAAGAAGCTGCGCGAGCTGAAGAAGGACATTGCGCGCATCAAGACGATTGCGCGGGAGCGGGAACTTGGCCTCTACGGTGAGAAGCCCCAGGCTGAATCGGTTGCACCGAAGGCCGCCGCTACCAAGGCCAAGAAGACCAGCTCGAAGAAGGAGGCTCGCTAAGTTATGGCTGAAGCCGTGAAGACAGCAACTGAGGGCGCTCCGAAGTCGCGCCGCAATGAGAAGGTCGGCCAGGTGGTTTCGACCAAGATGCAGAAGACCATCGTGGTTGAAGTCGAGATGCGCAAGGCGCACCCGAAGTACAAGCGCGTGATGAAGCTGAGCAAGAAGTTCTATGCGCACGATGAGCAGAACACGGCGCGGGTCGGCGATATGGTTCGCATCCGGGAGACGCGGCCGCTGAGCAAGCTGAAGCGCTGGAATCTCGAAGAGATCGTTCGACGCTCGGCGCTTGCGCAGGTCGAGGAAGCAGCCGCAGACGTCCAGGCATAAGGGCGCGTAGAGGGATTGAGGAGAAAGAGCTATGGCAGTGCAAATGAGAACCATGCTCGAGGTTGCCGATAACTCCGGTGCCCGGAAGCTGCAGATGATCCTTCCCCTGGGCGGAGCCAGCGGCAAGAAAGCCGGCCTGGGTGATGTAGTTACGGCGGCTGTGAAGGAAGCCGCTCCCGACGGGCAGGTAAAGAAGGGCAAGGTGGTGAAGGCCGTGATCGTGCGGACGCGCAAGGAGCACCGGCGCCGCGACGGAACCTACATCCGCTTTGATTCGAATGCCGCCGTGCTGATCAACGAGGCCGGCGAGCCGGTTGGAACGCGCGTCTTCGGGCCGGTTGCCCGCGAACTGCGTGAGAAGAAGTTTCTGAAGATTGTTTCGCTGGCTCCCGAGGTTCTGTAAGCCGGGAAACAGCAGAGAGAAGATTTTATGAGCCTGAACATACAACGCAACGACCGGGTAGCGGTCATCTCCGGCGCCGATAGCGGCAAGTAGGGACGCGTGCTGAGCGTGCTGCCGGATAAGAACCGCATCCTCGTCGAGCATGTGCGGATGGTGAAGAAGAATGTCCGTC
>JAFAMZ010000008.1 GCA_019232935.1 Silvibacterium sp. | reverse complement strand
ATTGCAGCATCACGGACCGGGCCTGAATACCGCTGACTGTGATGGCCTGAGCATTGCCCAGCGGATGCACCCCGTTATGCTTCTCCATGCTCTGTACGATCTGTCCGGTAACGTCGTCGATGCTCATGCGGCCGCCGTTGGACGGGGCGACGCCGTTGAGTAGGACACCGTAACCCACGCCATCGCCGCTGATTCCAGCCTGAGGAGCGATGGTGGCGAACTGGCCCTGCTGCTGCGGCATGGCTACCTGCCAGTTGTCGGGATGGTTCATCCGCACTGGGCCGATATCCGCCGCCACCATGCGCCGCGTGGGAAGGACGCTTTGCAATGGGACGGGAGAAATATGGGGAGACGCGGCACCAGCGGTGGGAGATGCGCTCACGGGATGCGCCGCCGCACCGCCCGGATTGAAGGTCGCCCCGTTCTTCTGGTTGAGTGAGGCCCATTGACCGGATTTTGCGCCCTGGGCGATCTCCTGCGCGTTGTAAGCCTTTACCCCCATGGCCTGGTGGCGGACTTTCGCGAAAGCAGGGCTGTCGCCGATGAAATCCTTCGGCGGCCACTCACGAATTTCCTTCTGAATGGCGAGTTCGCGGTTTCCCGGGTTAGGGTGATCACTGAGGAACTGCGGGGGCTGCCCACCCTGGCTTTCGAGCTTTTTGAAGAAATCAGCCAAAGCCTGCGGATTGTAGCCAGCCTGATAAAGGATGACGGCACCAACGGCATCGGCTTGCGACTCGTCGGTACGGGAGTATTTCAGCATGAGGCTTTGTGCGCCGAATTGAATCCCCATCTGTCCCAGCTGTCCGGCCATTCCACTTCCGGTCGCTCCGCCGAGAACGGCAGCGGCGAGTCCGGCAAGCATGCCTGTGGTTTGTTCCTTTCCTGCCTGTTTTGCGGAATGCTGCATGTAGACGTGAGACATCTCATGCGCCATAACGCCGGCAAGTTCAGCTTCGTTGTCGGCGGCGGTGATGGTTCCGATGTTTACGAACATGGGGCCGCCCGGGAGGGCGAACGCATTGATCTCTTTCTGGGCCACGACATGAAACTCAAAGGGCCAGGAGTGTTGCGGCGGGATGGTGGCGACCAGCTTTTCGCCGAGCTGTCGAATGTATTGTGTTTCGGGGCTGCTGTCGGGAAGAACCGGCATCTGCTTGTAGACCTGAGCTGCTGCCTGGAGGCCGAGGGAGCGCTGTTCGTCGCGCGACATGGAAGGCCTGCCGGGATCGGGGAAGACGGGACCGGCAGTCTGGGCGAGAGCCTGGGCCGCAAGGCACAAAACCACAATGCGCGCGAGGCGCTCTCGGCAAGCGCGATCCATGGGGAACCTCCTGAAGCGGGGTTAGCTCCCGATCCGAGCGGCCCTTTCAAAACACATGTGCGATTGCCCCGGAACAGCAACTATCCGTCGCACTCCAGAATAATGATGGATCAAGATGAATGTGAGGCGCCACTGTGAGAATTACCAGCGCAAGAGCCTCGGGGCAGCCGATACCTGAGTGGAAGAATAGTGAGGGACTGGAGAGGACGGGGATGGGCGAGTCAACTCGCGAGAGCGGTTGCATCCTGCTCGACAGGGGGTGAATTGTTTTTTTCCGCGACGGGCACGAGTCTGGGAATAGTGATTGAGAATACGGTACCGCTTTGGCCCGGGGTGCGGCGGGAGCGAACGCGGATAGTCCAGCCGTTCTTGGCGGCGATTTTGGAGGTAACCCAAAGGCCGAGTCCGGTGCCGGTTTCTCCCTTTGTGGTGACGAAGGGCTCGAAGATATGTGGCAGCACATCTTCGGGGATACCCGAGCCGCGGTCGGCTATGGTGACGCGCACATTTCGGCCGGCACGCCTGGTAGCGCTCTGCTCGGAAATTCTGATGCGCAGGCAACCGCCGCTACGCATGGCATCGACTGCGTTGGAAATAGTGTTTGCCAGCACCTGTCGCAATTCTCCGGGGCTTGAAAGGACGGTGGCGGCAGGGGCGCAGACCTCCCGACTGACAGTGACGCCGGCGTCATTGAGTCGGGAGCTGTAAAGCTTCAATACAGAATCCAGCACTGACGCCACGTTAATGGGGTTTGGCTGGGCGGGATCGCGATAGAAGCGGAGGGTCTGCTTAGTAATCTCGGTCACGCGCGCCAGTTCGTGTTCGGCGTCGGCGAGGTATTTTCGACGGGCTTCCGCGGGCAGATCGCCGCGCATGAGGTAGAGGAGGTTAGTAACGGCCTCCAAGGGATTGTTGATCTCGTGGGCAATGCTGGCGGCGAGCCGCCCGGTGACGGCCAGCTTTTCCGATTGCAGGAGTGCCTTCTGGGCAAGCGCGTACTGCTGCATCTGGTCGCGGATCTGATACTGGCGCTTGCGCCCGCGCAGCGCGATTTCGAGGATTCCGAGCAGAGTCTCGGGGCGGATGGGACGCTCGAGGAGGAAGACATTCCCGAGAGGGCGGCGGAGTTCGCGGAGGCGCTCGCTCTGGGGCGTCACCTGTCCACTGACGGTCAGCAGGATGAGGGGGAAGTCGGACCAGGAGGGCTGATTCTGTAAGGCCTCGATGAGGGGCTGCATCGACTCGGTGCCGAACGCCTCTTCGGAGATGATGGCGGCGCCCGCGCCTTCGCGGATCGAGTTCGCAGCATCGGGTATGGTGGCAGCGATGTGGCAGGGTATCGACACCCGTTCCAGGAGTCCTGCGATCAGCCATCCATCCTTGCCTGTGGGGGTAAGTATGACGGTTCGAAGTTCTTTTCCGGGGATGGGAGTATCAGGAGCCAGGGGACTTCTCCACAAGCGATGGTTCACCGAGAAAGGAAGGCAATCCGGTGAGCACGCCTTCGAACTGCTTCAGGGATTGGCCAACACTTACGCTATTGTTGGCAAAGATCAGCTCGCGGATAGCGCGCTCGTGGGCACCACTCCTCTTCTTAATTACAGAAAGGGCCTGGCGGATTTCGCCTGCAAATTCAAAATAACGGAAGAGCAAAACAGAGTCGGCCAAATAGCTGACGTCGAGCGGTCCGTGCATATTGCCGATAAAGCCGTGCTGAGCCAGGGTGAGAATGGTAGCTACACCCTGCTGTCCGAGATAGGAGAGCACTTCATGGAGTTGGAGAGTGAGGAACTGCTCGTGCGGCATTGCGTTCATGAAACCGTTCAGGCTATCGATCACGAGAACGCGCAACTCGTTTTGATCAACGAGCTTCCGCACCTGCGCCACAAATTGGCCAGGCGCAAGCTCGGCCGGGTCGATCTGCCGGATCTCCAGAGTACCTTCGGCAATTACGTTGGCGGGATCCATCTGCAGGCCCCTGGCTCGTTGGATGAGGGTTGCCATGGACTCATCGAAGGTGAAGATCACTGCCTTTTCGCCGCGCAGAGCCGATGAAATCGCGTAACGCAGAGCCACGGTGGACTTGCCGCAGCCGGCAGGTCCGATGAACAACGTGCTCGTTCCTGTATCGATACCACCACCGAAGAGCTGATCCAGCTCCTGGATGCCGCTGGGGACGGTCTTGCGCTCGAAACCCGGCTTGTGTTCGGCGGCGATCAGGCGGGGATAGACGGAGAGGCCGCCGGTTTCAATGGTGTAATCGTGATACCCCTCCCGGTACGGCGAACCGCGCAGCTTAAGAATTTCCAGGCGGCGGCGCTTGACTCCAAAGTCGCGCGGGAGGCTTTCCATGAGGATTACGCCGTGCGCAATGCTCTGCAACTGCAGGTCTTCGGCTCCCCCCGAAGTGCGGTCGTCCAGCAGCAGGACAGTGCAGTTGCGTCCCTGGAAGTGGCTCTTGAGCGCGAGTATCTGACGGCGGTATTTCAGCGGATCGCGAGCCACCATGCGCAGTTCGGAAAGCGAGTCGAAGACGATGCGGTGAGGCCGGGTTGCGTCCACTTCCTTAAGGATTCCGGTGACGGTATCGGAGAGCTCGACTTCGGAAGGATAGAAGACAGTGTATTGCGTCTCTGGGCCAAGCTGATCCTGGCCGGGAACCATCTCGCAAATCTGCAGGGACTCACCCGTCCAGCCATGAGAATGGAGCACCTGCTCCAGTTCGAGCCGTGATTCGGAGAGGGTGACGTAGACGACCCGCTCGCCTTCACGGATGCCCTCGAGAAGAAACTGAAGGCCCAAGGTAGTCTTTCCGGTGCCGGGATTGCCTTCTATCAGATAGAGGTGTCCCTTAGGCAGGCCGCCATTCAGGATGTTGTCCAGCCCGGCAACTCCTGTTTGAATACGTTCGTAATCTTTCGACGACTCTGTCAATGGCTCGTGGACTACCCTGGGTACTCGGTTCAGGGTGTCATTGACGTTCGACTCATGACGATTTTGCGTCAGCTCTTCCTGGTCTTGCATTCTCCCCTCGAGTGCTCGACGGTAACCCGCCGAGCCGCGTCGAGGTATTGGATTCGGATTCGCCCCCGGCGGTTGTGAGGCGAGAGGATCAGACCAGAGCCGAGGTTTTCCAACTAAAGGTGGAGGGAAAAACCGTCCCGCAGGTCCAAGACAGCGGGAAGCGGCAGCCTTAATCTGATTTCGTCTCTTGCATATACCAGCTCCTGACCCTGGTCGAATCGATCAGGGTTTCTTTTTTTGGGATGGCGCTCTTCAGGAAAGTTTACGGTCTGGGGTCTGTGCCTGAAGGCGAGGCTTTAACGGAGGACCCGCTGGCAGTCTGGGAGTTCTGCCGTGCACCCTGCCGGGCGAGCTTTTCGGCTTGCTTCCTGCGGTGACGACGGACCATGTCGGGCCAGAACTCGATCACCTCGGAGCCTATGATGCCTTCGGCGCTGACAGTCAGTCCACGCGTGAGGGTATCGCCCCAAGTGCGCTCAGACTCCGGATAATAGACGTTGGCAATGGCAGCTCCGATCATGTTACCCGCGATATTGGCGTAGTTGGGTCCCCAAGTCCCGTTGTCGCGCCTGCACCAGACGGTGCTGGTCGCAGCCCAGAGCACTCGGCTGGTTGCGGAGCCGGTTCCCTTCTGGAAATAACGAGGGTCTTCACGCCACCAACTGGTCAGGATGGCGTTGCCAAAGAGGTTGCCGATGAAGGCGTCGCCATAGGCGACTCCATAGCGCTTGGCATAGCCTTTCATGCCCTGCCCGAAGTCGGAGAAGGAGTCATTCGCCTGATTGATGCCTGCCACCGCACCAGCAAGGAGAAAGGGCCAGGGATCGGCCTGGCTCTTGAAGAAAAGCTGGAATTTCTGGCCAGAGCTGAGAGGCATGGCGTCCCGGTTGATGGTGGTGTTATAGGCGGGCATCACTGCGAAGACGCGCTGCTGCTCCTGGATTTTCAGCTGCTCCTCGGCGGAAATCGGCCCGGTGGGCTGATCCGGCCACCTGTTTCTGGACTGAGGGGGCGGAGGGGTCTGGTTCGAGGGATCCTGCTGAAGGGCGGGGGATGGAGCATCGGGCAGGGGCGGGACAGCGGAGACGAGATCGATGGACGTAAGGGGAGAATAAGTCAGATCGATTGTGGGAGGATCGCTGTGCGCGCCGGTCTCTGCAGCGGGCAAGGCTGGCGCGGCAACACATATAGCAAAAAGGAGCGACGCGAGCGCCAGATAACGTTGTTGAATCAAGCAAACTACCTCAAATGCTGAGAAATCGGCGCTGCAGTCAACCGGACCGGAGAGCCGAAGCACTCCTGGAAAGCGGGTTCCCGAGGGTTAGACGGGAAAGACAACCGGAAAGCCGACGCGCGGTTCAGGGTCTTGATGACCGCTGGGCTCAGGTGAGGACTGATCCGACAAACCGAGTGCCCAACGACAGGCGCTTTTTCTATTTTATTCGAAAGTTTGACGGTGTGGCAGGTCTTGTATGGAGTATCACGGAAGGTCCCGGGTAATGTGTGCTACTATCCGGGCATCAAGGGCAGGCAACCGGGTGATGGCAAGCGGAAACAGTTGGATCGACACCCATGCGCAGGCGGCTTCGAGCCCGGCCGGTTTCGACCTGCGACCACTGTCGACCGGCGAGGTGCTGGATCGCACATTTCAGCTTTACCGGTCGCGGTTTGCGCTTTTCGCGGGCCTGGCGGTACTACCGGCGGCAGTGAGCGTAGTAATACAGGCGCTGCGATTCTGGTATTCGGCCAACCAGAGCGTGAAGATCCACGCCGGGGCAAACCTGGTGCGATTACAGGTCATCACGATAAGCCTGACGGTTGTGTATTGGATTATCACTCTGCTGCTGTACGGGATTACGCAGGCAGCGACTACGTGGGCGGTTTCAGCTGTCTATCTGGGTGAGCCGGCAACCATTAAGCCGGCGTATAGGGCAGCGCTGGGGCACTGGTTCCGCTACACGCTTATAGTGCTGCGGCAGATTTACGGCGCATTCTGGCTGCCGATCATCCTGCTCGCGGCGGGGTTCATCGTCGCGGCGGCGATGCGTGCATCGGGAGCCGGGATCGTCATCGCCGGGGTTCTGTATCTTGCCGCATTCGTCTCTTTCATTTATGCGATCTGGGCTTATATCCGGGTTTCTCTGGCCATTCCCGCCGCGGTAGTCGAGTCATTGAAGGTAAATGCCTCAATCCGACGCAGCAAGCAACTGCTGACCACACGCAAGGTGCGGGTGTTCCTGCTGCTGGTGTTGCTGTTCGCGCTTTATTTCGTGATAGGCGCCATTCAGATGCCGCTGCTGGTAATTGCGGTGCGAGCTCGTGGCGCAGAGGCCTTCGTAACCCATGCAATCAGCCTGGCGATAGGTTTTGTGGCGGGGACGCTAGTCGGGCCGATTGGGGCGATAGGAGTGTGCCTGTTCTATTTCGACGAGAGGGTGCGGAGGGAAGGCTTCGACATTGAATGGATGATGCGACGTATCGCGCCCGCAGGGGAAGCCAGCCCGGTTTCTCCTGTTCTCGAGCAAGGGCCTTCCGGGGCCTGAATTCTTTGTTGGCTGCATGGGATTCCTGAGCCGGAACCAGACTCGTCTCGCCGCGCTGCTGCTGGCTGCCGGGCCGATTGCGGCGCTCGGGGCAAAGCCCACCAGCCTGGCCGATTACACCGGGCATCTTCAGAGCCTACGCGGGCTGATCGAGCGATGTGAGGCGAGTCCGGGGGCGTGCGACCCGGAGCAGGTGGGCAGCGACGACAGGGTGAGGTTCGATGGGCTGGGAGCGGGCGCGAATGTGAGCGAGTTCGAGGTCCGCTACGACTGGCTGCGCAAAGCGCTCAAAGCGGCGCGGGACCCCGGAGTGCCCGGCCGCGAAAGCACGCTGGCGGCGGCGGCAGCGCGGATTGAGGATGCACAGCGCGAGGCCGGGGCAAAAGCGGAAGGCGACCAATTTGCCATTGCCCGCAACAAAACGGACGCCATTCTAGGGCACACGGAATTTGCAACTGTGAATGAACAGAACATCTGGCAGAAGATCCTTGCGGGATTTTTTATGTGGCTCGATAACCTGTTCAGCGGGGTCGCGAGATTCGGACGGCGGTCGCCGTGGATCGGTCCGGTGCTGGAGTGGGGACTGGTGGGGTTGGCACTGGCGAGCCTTGCGTTCTGGGTGATGCGCGCGCTGGAGCGCCAAAGGCTTGCGGTGCGCGCGGAGGCTAGCCGGCAAATCGAGCCCTGGGAGGAAGCATCACGCAACTGGCGGAGCCTGGCCGAGGAGCAGGCGGCGCGGCAGGAGTGGAGGGAGGCGATCCACTGCCTCTACTGGGCCAGCATCGTGATGCTGGAAGGGCGGCGTTTCTGGACACCAAACCGCTCGCGGACTCCGCGGGAATACGTGGGACTGCTCGAGCCGGGGTCGACCCGCTGGAGGCTGCTGGGGCAGCAGACGCGTGGGTTTGAGCGCATCTGGTATGGGCTGAATCCGGCGGACGCGAAGGATTACAGCAGCGCGCTCGAACTGCACGAACAACTGAGGACGGCGTGAAAAAACTCTCGGGCGATGCGCGGATTTTGCTCTGGGTCACAGCAGCGGCGATGGTGGTCATTGTCGTTGGGGCGTTGCTTGCGCCGGCACGCGAGGACACGGACCCGACTCCGAGCACGGATAACAGCGGCTCGCACGGAGCGAAGGCGGCCTATCTGCTGCTGCAGCAGCTTGGATATCAGGCGGAACGATGGGACCGGCCGGCAAGAGATCTGACCGAAGCAGATGCGGGGCACACTACGCTGATCCTGGCAGGCGCATACCTGATGGACCTGAGCGCGGAGAAGCGGCCGATCGAAAACTTTTTGCGGCATGGAGGCCGGGTGTTGGCTACAGGACCGATCAGCGCAGGGATGCTTCCGGAATCGCGCGTCGCCCCCGCAGACCGCGTCTACACGGGTTTGTGCTATTCGAGCCCGCAGGGCCTGAGCGACATGGCGCGCGCCGGACGGGTGGCGATGGCGGAGTCCGCGGTGCGATGGAATTCGGACGACGTGAATGTCCGGGTAGATCAGAGCTGCGGGGACGATGCTGTGGTGGTGCATTATCCGGTTGGAAGGGGTGAAGTCATATGGTGGAGCACGGCGGCTCCACTGAGCAATCGCGGGCTGAAAGACGATGCCGGCCTGAAGCTGTTCCTCGCCAGTGTGGGAGCGCCGGGGCGGCGGGTGCTCTTCGATGAATACATTCACGGGGCGCGGACGGACCTGTGGGCGCTGACGGCGGGTACTCCGGTGAAGGCGCTGGGATGGCAACTGGCGGCAGTCGCGGTACTGCTGGTGCTTAGCCTCGGGCGGGGCACGGGACCGCTGCGGATTCCGGTCGAGACTCCGCGGACATCGCCGCTGGAGTTTGCCGAATCGATGGGAGATTTGTACCGGAAAGCGGGAGCAGTGGAGGTGGCCACAGGAGCGGCAGAGCGGCGGCTGATGCAGTTTCTCGAGCACGAGGGCGGGATTCCGCGTGAGACGCTGCGCTCGACGCCGGAGGCGATCGGAGAGGCTGTGGCACAGCGGTTCCGATATGAGACGACGGAGCTGGTGGAAGACCTCAGAGCGGCGCAACATGCCGACTACACGAAGCTGACAGCGAAGAGCGGGCTCGGTCTGGTGAAGCGGATCGACCAGCACATCGCAAGGATGGGCGCGATTGTGAGACATTCCAGAGCAGGAGCAAGCGGAGACGCGGGTGACTGAAGAGATTTCGCAAGTGGAGCAGGGGCAAGCGCTGGAGGGCGGCGCTGCGATCGGGTTGTTCGAAAAAGGGCGGGCGAAGCTGGGCAAGGTGATTTCGGGCCAGCAGGAGATGATCGACCAGGCGCTGCTGACGCTGCTGTGCGGAGGACATGCGCTGATCGAAGGCGTGCCGGGAGTCGCGAAGACGCTGACGGTGAAGACGCTGGCGCGGTTCCTGTCACTGGATTTCCGGCGCGTGCAGGGGACACCGGACATGATGCCGGCGGACATTCTGGGCACGAGCGTGTTTTCGCTGAAGACGAACGAGTTCAGCTTTCACAAAGGCCCGGTGTTCACGCAATTTCTGCTGGCCGATGAGATCAACCGCATGCCTCCGCGCACGCAGGCGGCGCTGCTGGAAAGCATGGAAGAGCGCCAGGTGACGATGGATGGCGAGACAAATGCGCTCGATGAATACTTCACCGTTTTTGCGACGCAAAATCCGCTAGAGTTTGAGGGAACTTATCCGCTGCCCGAAGCCCAGCTCGACCGCTTTTTGGTGAAGATTCAGGTTGGGTATCCCTCGGCGGCCGAGGAGCGAACCGTGCTGGAGCGGCATCACGCGACCAGGGAGGCGGCGCACCTTGAGAATGTTCCAATCGAAAGCGTGGGGTTTGAAGAGCTTCGAGCGGCACGGCAGGAGGTGCGCCGGGTACGCGTGGAGGCGGCAATGTTC
>JAFAMZ010000005.1 GCA_019232935.1 Silvibacterium sp. | reverse complement strand
GCCTTCCATCCTGAGTCGCGGATCGCTTTGTGATCGCAGAGTGAATCGAGCGGCGAATCCGTAGTGGCAAGCACTTCGATCCGAAAGCGCTCATAGAGGGCGCGAGGCAGAAACGCGGCAGTGCGCAGTTTCTCCGCAATGGTGTCGTAATAGAGATCGGCGGTCTTCTCCGACAGGCGATCGGTTAGTCCGAAGAGCTCCTGAAATGCGTAATCGAGCCAGATGCGGCTCGGTGTTCCGCGGAACAGATAATAATGCTCCGCGAAGATGCGCCAGACGCGACGTGGATTTTCTATCTGCCGCGCACCAATCTCCAGATCCTCCATGGAGACTCCCTGACTGTAGAGCATGCGGAAGACGTAGTGGTCCGGCTGAACGAAGAGAGTTGCAGGGTCGGGGAACGGCTGGTTTTGCGCGAACCATGCGGCCTGGGTGTGGCCATGCGGACTGATGATGGGTAGATCGCGAATGTCCTCGTAAAGGCGCCGCGCGACAGCGCGCGTGGCGGGGTCGGCGGGGAATAACCGGTCGTCATGGAGGAGAGTCAAGGTTTGGTTCACTTTTCCTACAATTTCGCTTTATCGCGTCCAAGTCGCGAAGATGTTGAAGCTTCGATCCTATGGTTTCAGCGGGCGCGGAAGCAAGGTGGGCGGAATGTCTTCGAAAGCAGATCCTTCGCGTTGCTCAGGATGGCAAAGGTGGTGTTGCGAGCTTGCGAGAAAGGACGCTAGCCCGCAGGTACAACGGCGCGCTTGATGAGCAGCTCCGGAGTTAGTGCGACCGTGGTCAGCACCTCGACAATTTTCTCCGAGGCGTGGCCGTCGCCGTAAGGGTTTTCGAGCCCGGCTAAGCGCCTTCGAAATTCGGGGCTTCGGGCTTGCTGAATCTTGTGCAGGATTTCCGCTGGGTCAGCTGGGGCGCTCAAGACATTTGCCGCGCGCTCTCTTCCCTGCTGGCGCGTGCCGATGTCCACCGTGGGTATGGCGAAGGAGGCGGACTCCATGATGCCGCTGCTGGAATTGCCCACCAATACTTCGACTTGCCGCAGCAGGCTCCAGTAAGAAATGGCGCCGAGATTCACAAAGACCTTCGCATTTTTACCAGCGGCTGCGAAAGCCCTGGCCCGTTCGATCAGATGATGGCTGCCGGCATCGGCATTCGGGTAGGTGAAAATGATCGGATCGTCGAGTTGGCTGAGCGCGGTAAAGAGGGCGTCGGCCTCGCTGGTGGTCTCGCGAAGCAGCGTTACCGGGTGATAAGTAACCAGAATCGGCGGCCGGCTCAGGTCGATTCCGAGTTTCTTCTCTACCTCCTCGCGCGGGAGCAGCCGGCTGCGGCGGAGGTGATCGAGCGACGGGGCTCCGGAGCGATGCACCCGCCAAGCTTCTTCTCCCATGGAAAGAACCCGGTCGCAGGCCTTGATGGTGGTTGTGAAGTGAAGGTGGCTCATCTTGGTGAGCGCGTTGCGAACCGCATCGTCAATGGCGCCCTCCGTGATCTCTCCACCCTCGATGTGAGCGATGGGAATGCGCAGTGACAGGGCGACAGAGGCGGGAGCGAGCATTTCGTAGCGGTCGGCGATCAGCAGCAGCAGGTCGGGGCGAAGTTTCCCGAGCAGGTCGGCGAGTCCGAGAACGGCGACACCAATGGTTTTGGCCATACCGATGTCAGTGTCGGAACTAAGGAGGCACTCGACGCTGCCCGCAATGGGGAATGCTTCTTGTTCTATTTCTTCGACTGTCGACCCGAATGCCGGAGAGAGGTGCGAGCCCATCGCGACGAGTTGCAGCTCCACTTCAGGATGGGCGGCGAGGTCGTGGAGGGGCCAATAGAGATGACTGTAGTCGGCGCGTGAGCTCGTGACTACCGCAATCTTGCGCTTCATCAGGACGATTCTAACTTCGCAGGACTCGGGAGCCGGGTCTTCTATAATGTTGATCGAAAATGTCACTCACCATTGGCCGACGCCAGGCGCTTTGTAAAGCCCGCACATCCGATTCAATCTCCTCATTCATTGCAATCCTCTCCGCAGCCGTGGTCGTTGTGCTGGTATTGACTGGAAAAGCTCTCGCGTTTCCCCCAGCTACTGCGCCGGATCGTCAGGCCAGTCCCGTTGAAGCCGCGCGGCTGAACGACATTGGGGTGGCGCTGATGAATCAGCAGCTCACCGAAAAGGCAGTGGCGAGGTTTGAAGAGGCGCATGCTGCCGATCCATCCAGCCCGATTCCGGTGATGAACAAGGGAATCGCGCTGGTGTATTTGCGCAGGCTTGCGGAAGCGGAAGCGGCCCTTAAACAGGCAGCCACGATGGATGCGAACAATCCGCGGACGTGGTACAGCCTGGGCATCCTGCATCTCGGCGCAGGCGAACCTAAGCTTGCGATTGCCGACATGGAGCGCGCAGTGAAGATCGATCCGGCCGACGCCGATGCGCACTATTTCATGGGAACGTTTTACCTGAACCTGAGCGACTACGAGCACGCCAAGGCAGAATTCAGCGAGGCGCTGAAGCTGAATCCCGTGCACGCTTCGGCAAACTTCGGCATGGCGCGCGCGCTGCAGCGGATGGGACAGGCCGGCGAGGCCCGCGATTATCTGAAGCGCTTTCAGGAATTGACCGAGAAGAAGATTTCGTCTCCTCTGAGCGCCGCCTACGGAGAGCAGGGGCGCTATGCAACCGTACAGGACATGCTGGCGCCTGAAACCTCGGCCGGGCCGATGATCCCGGTGAGTTTTGTGGCGCAAACAATCGGCGGCTCGGATTCCGGTTTCGCCAAATCTGATGATAGGGCCGCTGGCGGCGGAGCCTGCATCCTCGACATCGAGGGCCCGGGTCATAAAGACCTGGTTGCGATAGGCGACGGCGAACAGGCAGTTCACGCCTATCGGAATCTCGGGAACGGCTCGTTCGAGGAGATTCCCGCAGCGCAAACGGGCCTGACTGCAAGCGGCCATGGAGTGGCGTGCGCAGTGGGCGATTACGACAGCGACGGTCTCCCCGACCTGGCAGTTGCCATGAGCGATCGAGTGATCCTTTTTCACAATGTGGGCAAGGGAAGGTTCGCAGACACCACAAAGGCAGTGGCCATCACGCAGTTGAATCATCCGGCCGGGCTGACCTTCATCGATTTCGATCACGATGGCGATCTCGATCTATTTGTAACCGGTACTGCGATGAATTCGCCGGGACCGAGCGTGCTGTGGCGGAACAACGGCAACTCGACTTTTACAGAGTGGACGGAACCGACGGGTCTGGGGGGCCAGGGATCGACGATGGGAGCGATGCTGTCAGATATCAACAACGATCGAGCAGTGGATCTGGTCGTCACTGGAACAGCGGGCGCGCCGGTCATCTTTGAAAACCAACGCGAGGGAAAGTTCAAGGTCGTCCCTCTTTATTCGGGCGGCGATCTTGCGGCTTCGGTTGGGGTGTCTGTCTTTGATTTCAACAAGGATGGCTGGATGGACGTTGCGATTACGCACGCCGGCGCGCCCGGAGTAAGTCTGTGGCGGAATGTGAATGGAAGGAGCTTCGAGCGGGTTCCGCTGCCGATCGATGATGCCAAGGC
>JAFAMZ010000331.1 GCA_019232935.1 Silvibacterium sp. | reverse complement strand
TCAAATCTTGTTCATATACCTGCCCTTGCAGCGCCGCAGCCTCGCGTTGCAAATACCAGGTGTGTGTGTCGATGGTGGGAGCGACCTGCTGGCCGTGAATCTCCCAGGGCGTTTGCAGGTAGGTCCAGCGAAGTCCGAGATTCAGCGTGAGGTTCGGAAGCACGCGCCACGAATCCTGCACGTACCACTCGAACTCGTTGGCCTTGAAGTTCCGGTTGATGAAAGCTCCCTGCTGCAGGAGAGTTCCGGTCGTCGCATTGGAAACTGCATAATTCTGTTGGGCGGTGATCTGAGGAATAGTGCCGACCAGATTTGCATAGGCGATCACGTACGAGTTGGTGAAGCCGCTGTTCACCGGCGGCTGACCGATCGAATCAGGCAGGGGCGGACTCCCTCCGAGCCAGTAAGGGTTCGAAGTGGCACTGTCGTAGGAATTGTCATTAGTCCCGCGGTTCTGGTGGACGAGCCGCCAGTTCGCGCCGAACTGGAGTGTATGACGGCCTTTTGTCCAGCTCAGATTGTCGACGATGTTGTTGACGGGCACGGTGTAGATGGTGTTGCGTGTCTCGGCAGTCAACGTATCGAAGAACCGAAAGTCGGTGTATACGCCGCTACCCACACCGCTGTTGCCATAACCCTGGCGGACGTAACCATAGCGTAGATCGTTGACGAGGGTCGGGCTAAATGTGACGGTGTAGCCGGCGACGATGCCCTTTGAATTGTCCTCGATCACATACGAAGGCCCCTGGCCGGGGAACTGCTCCACTCCATCCGTTGTGTCTTTCTGCAAATTCCCACGCACAAAAACGTGCTGCTTCTGGTCGGGCATGAAGTCGAGGCGGGCGATCGTCGTGTTAAGCCTTAGCGGCGCGGGCGAGGAAAATGTGAACGAGCCGTAGTTGTAACCGCCGTCGCCGAGACCTGTGCCGTTGGCGGCGGGGTATTGCTGAATATAAGCGAGGACATTGGGATTAGGGCCTGGACCCCAGGGGCAAACACCGTTTGCTCTGCACGGCTGGTCGAGAGTCGTGACCTGCGTGGGAGAGAGGGTCGCAGTCGACCCATCGGCAGCCTGATAGCTGATGATTCCCTGCTGATAACTGGCAGTAGGGGCGGTTCTGCTCACAATCTGGTTTTCAGCTTGCCGCAATGCCTCGTAATTAGCGAAAAAGAAGAGCTTGTCCTTGAGAATCGGTCCGCTGGCATCTACGCCGTAGTTGTTGCGAATGAGCTTGGGAGGCACATTCGGCAGGCCGCTGCTCAGCTGAGCCTCCTTGTTGAACCAGTCATTCGCGACCGTTAAAGTGGGCCGGTTATACCAGTACGCTGCGCCGTGAAACTTGTTGGTACCCGATTTGGTGACCATATTGACTTGGGCGCCTGATGAGCGGCCCTGATCGGCCCCGGCGAGGCCTGTAGTCACGCGGAACTCCTCGATGGAGTCCTGAGTCTCGCGTAAGACGCCGGTAAAGGCATAGCCATTCACCTGGTCGTTGTCGTCGATACCGTCGACGGTAATGTTGCCCTGGTCGGAGCGACCTCCGTTGACCGCGCCGCTTCGGGGGTCGTTTGCGAGAGTCGGATTAACGGGCCGGCCGGAGTCGGAACCGAGATAGAGTACGCCGGGCTGCAAGGCGAGCAAATCAGGGATATTCCGGCCCTCGCTGGGCAGCGATTGGATAAGCGCGTTGTTCATGGAATCGCCGAGCGAGGCGTCTGTCGTGTTCAGCGTCTGGGCCTCGGCGCTGACGTTCACGATCTCCTGCGTGGCTTGGACGCTCACGGTGAAATCGATGGTAGCGGGTTGGCTGACGAGCAGCTCGGCGGTCTTGGTCTGATTTGCAAATCCTCTGGCAGATACGGTGATCTGGTAGGTTGCCGGCGGAATCTGCTGGAAGACGTACTCGCCGGACCCGCCCGAGGTCGCGGTGAGGGTCCGGCCTGTCGAATTGTCGGTGATGGCGACTTTTGCGCCCGGAATCACCGCTCCGCTAACGTCTTTGATGACCCCGCGAAGTGATGTTGTGGCACTTTGAGGGAAGCTGGTTGCGCAGGCGGCCAGCAGAAACACTAGTGCTATGAGGGAAGAACTTTTTCTCGTCACAAATACCTCCAAGTAAATACGCCCGACTGCCGTCTTGAGCGGCAGCATCTTTCTTCGTTTAATGGCTTCTCAGAACTTAGATTTAAGCCACATCGTCTCTATGGTGAGTGGCTTATTTTGTGCCAAAAATTTGTTTGAAGGCAAGGATAATTTGATTGGGTAGGGCGCTGGGCTGTTTGATGACAACAAAAGATCGACCGGAAGACTATTGATTGACGCCGCTTGCGAGAAATCCGCCGTCGACCACGAGTACCTGGCCGGCGACAAATGAGGCCGAGTCGGAGGCGAGGTAGATTGCCGCTCCGACGACCTCTTCGGTCTTTCCGAAGCGGCCCATCGGCGTGCGCATGAGCAACTCCCTGCCCCGCGGGGTGTTGTCGAGCAGGTCGGCGTTGAGGGCGGTGCGGAACACGCCTGGCGCGATGGCGTTGACGAGCACACCCCGGCTCGACCACTCGACAGCAAGGGAACGAGTGAGCGAGGCAACGGCGGCCTTGCTGGCAGCGTAAGCGGCGACTTCCTTTAGCGCGACGAAGGTATTCAGGGAGGCGATGTTGATGATGCGTCCGTGGCCTCGCTCGAGCATGTGGCGGCCAAAGACCTGGCAGGCGCGCAGGGTTCCGGTGAGGTTGGTGTCGAGGATGCTTTGCCACTCGTCTTCGGGGAAGTCGAGGGTAGGAGCACGCTTGATCTTTCCGGCGCAGTTGACCAGGATGTCCGCCTTGCCGAAGTGGGCGAGGGTCTGGTCGAGAAGGTTCTGAAGCGAGGCGCGGTCGGAGACGTCGGAGGTGACGCGGAGGGCGCGGCGGCCTTTCGCTTCGATCTCGGCGGCAGTGCTGTCGATTTGCTCGGTGCGACGGGCGGAGGGGACGACGTCGGCTCCGGCATCGGCGAAGCCGAGCGAGATGGCGCGGCCGATTCCGGAGGTGCCTCCGATGACGACTGCGACTTTGCCTTCGAGGTTCAGGGGCGAGGGGGTCATGCTGGGCTTACTCCGTTTTGTCCTAAGAAAACAGGGGCGATATGGCGGGCGTAGAGGTTTTCGGTAACGTTTTTCGCAATGATGGCTTCGTTGGCTTCGAGGAGATCGAGGTAGCGGCGGCCCATCTTTGCCGCGATTTTGAAGCCGACGTGCAGCAACTGGCGGAGGCTCGAGTTGTAAGCGGGGGAGCGCGGGTCGTGGCGAAGGGCGGAGGTGAACTGTTCGGATGTCCAGCCGGCGACGTCGTGCGGCGTGGGAAGCTTTGCCGGATCAATGTCGATGACGGTGGCGTAGGGCGCCCAGAGCTCGGCGCTGTGGGCGAAGGCTTCGGCATAGATCTCTTTGGCGAGGGCCAGGCCGTCTCCGCCGGATTCGGCGAGGCCGATGATCTCTTCGAGCCAGGTCGTGCCGGCGGTCTTGAGATGAACGCCGGTGGAGAAGTCCTTCATGGCGGCGTGGATGGCGGGGTAGATGGAGAACTTGTCGCTGCCGGAGTGCACGCTGAGCTTGAGGCTGGCGGGCAATCCGTAGTGCGCGACGGCGTAGCGGATCGCGGCCATGTCGAGAGCCATCTCGCGGGCAAACTGGGAGACATCGCCGACGTAGTCAACGCCCTTGTTGAAGCGCCCGCTGAATTTTGGGGCGATGGTCTGAATGGGAATGCCTTCGTCGGCTATGGCGGCGAGGATGATGAGGAGCTCGGCGGGCGTCTGGGCGGAGTCGGTCTCGTCCATCGAGACCTCGGGGATGAAGCTGCCCTTCCCTTTTGCGGCTTCGATTTTGCGGTAGATGCGGGCGGCTTCCTGAATGGCGAAGAGGAACTTCTCGGCGGTTTTGCGGAGGAGTTCGGGGGTGATCTCAATGCCGGAGTCGATGCCTTCGAGATGGATGTGGCCGACGAGTTCCGAGTGGCGTTTCACGAGGGCATCGATCGATGCGGGGTCGGCAGGCTTGCCGATGTAGTCGGCCACGTCGATGGTGAAGAAGTCGCACGGGGCGAGGAAGCGGTCCACGGTGGTGAGGTTGATGTGGTCGGCGTCGCAAAAGTAAGGCTTCGTCCAGCCGAGGGTCTTGACGGCGGCATCGGCGGCAGCACGCGTGGCGGACGGGTCGGTGCCGATGATGGTGTGTTCGCGGTTGGATTTGTTCCAGACCGGGATGACTTCGACGCCGGCTTTTCCGGCAAGGAAACAGGCTTTGAGTTGAGCTTTGGCTTGATGGGCGAAACGGTCGCCGACTCCGATGGAATATGTGGAGAGTGTGGTCATAATTTTGTTCAGAACCTAGGACGCAAAGCCCAGAGGCCGAGTCCGGGATTGGCGATGAAGAAGATTTCTTCGCCGCCGATGTTGTTGTAGCCGTGCCGGAGTTGTTCGGGGCTGTAGCGGGCGAGCATGGAATTGAGGTCGCCGTAAGCATAGCCGACCCCTTCGATTTCTTCGCGGGTGAGGAAGGCCGGACACCATGTGATTTTGAAGCGTCCTTCGGACGAGCCATGGATGAGGTGCGCGGCGGCGCCGAGGTCAGCGGCAAGGTCGAGGTTTTTGTCGACGGCAGCGAGGGTGGCAGGAGTGCCACGGTATCCGTACTTGCGGATGAGGCGGTCGATGGTGGGGTCTTCGCCGAATTCCCTGACGCCGGGGGCGAGGATGATGAGCTCGGCGTCGTCTGCGAGAGCCATGCGTGTGCGATAGACGGCCTTGTTGCCCAGCCAGGTGCTGTGGAACTCGTGCGGATCGAGATAGACGACGGCTTTTTGGATCGGCGCGTCGAGCATCTGGAAGTTCACTTTGAGGCTCAGGTCGGACGCGAGGTGGAAACACTCGGCGTCGTCTCCGATGAAGAGGCCGCGCACGGCGAGGCTGCCGTCGGAAGCGAGGCCGACGACGGTGAGGATGTAGACGATGGGGATATCGCGCAGGAAGTGGTCGGAAGCGTAATTGAGGACGGCGCGGACTGGGTTCTCGGCGCGGCCCATGATGCGCTCCATGCCGTAGACAGCGCCGAGATAGTGGCTGCGGTTGATGCCGTCAGGGCCGCCGGCGCCGACGAGAATGTTTTTGGTGTAGTTGGCCATGCCGATGACTTCATGCGGCACGACCTGGCCGATGGAGAGGATGAGATCGTATCCGCCGCGCGAGATGAGGCGGTTGGTCTGCGCGGGCCAGGAATAATGCAGCTTGCCTTCGGAGACTTTTTCGATGAACTCGCAGGGGACTTCGCCCAGGGTTTCGACGTCGGTGCGCCAGTTGTGGACGCGGAAGAGATCGAGCGGGATGGCTCTGAACATGCGCGTCAGAGTTTCCGGCGGCATCGGCGCATGTGTTCCCAGAGCAGGCAACACGGCTTTCAGGCTGTCGCCGTAGTATTCCCAGGCGTAGCGGGTCAGGTCGCCGGCGCGCGAATGCAGGCGCGTCTGGTCGGGCGGGACGGCGAGGACCCGGCGGCGCGGGCCCAATTTGTCGAGGGCCTCGCAGAGCAGCGACTTCAGGTCATGGTCGCTGAGCTGGAGGTCAGGGACGCCCGTGGCGACGTAGAGGCTCATGCGGCAAACTCGACGCTTCTGAGGCCGGGCGCCAGCAGGCGCATGATGAGCAGCGCCAGCAGGTACACGCTCGCGGCGAGGATGAACAGGATGGAGTAGCTGTGCGTGCGCTCCAGGATGTGTCCAGTGAAAAAGGCGAGCAGCGCTCCGCCGGCTGAGCCTGCCATTCCTCCGATGCCGACGACGGCCCCGACTGCGCTGCGCGGAAACATGTCAGAAACGGTGGTATAGAGGTTTGCCGACCAGCCCTGATGTGCTCCGGCGGCGAGTCCAAGGAGCCCGATCGCTGCCCACTCGGAGTGGATGTATGCCAGCGTGAAGACCGGGACGACGCAGCAGGCGCAGAGCAACATGGCGGCAAGGCGGGCGCCCGCGGCAGACAACCCTAGTTTCCGGAAAGGCGAGGGCAGCCAACCTCCCCCGATGCTGCCAACCGCGGACATGTTGTAGATGAGGACCAACGGGAGCCCGAGGTGCAGCAGGTTGAGGTGAAACTTTGCGCTGAAGAATGACGGAAGCCAGAAAAGATAGAACCACCAGATCGGGTCGGTGAGGAATTTAGCGATCGAAAAGGCCCAGGTCTCGCGGAATCCGAGCAGGCGAATCCAAGGCACGCTCGGACTCATCTGGACGGCGGCCTCCTGATAAATGTGGCGAAGCTCCGCGCCGGTGAGCGTGGGATGATCGGTGGGCTTGCGGTAGTATCTGGCCCACCAGACGATCCAGAGCAGACTGAAGATGCCGGTCGCAAGGAACGCGGCGCGCCATCCGTAATGCAGGGCGACCCACGGAACGATGAGAGGCGCGAGAATGGCTCCCAGGTTTGCGCCGGAGTTGAAAATGCCGGTGGCAAGCGAACGCTCGCTCTGGGGAAACCATTCGGCAACGGTTTTGATGGCGGCGGGAAAGTTTCCTGACTCGCCGAGACCGAGGAAGAAACGCGCGATGCCGAATTGAAGCGCAGTGCTGGCCAGGGCGTGCCCCATCGCGGAGAGGCTCCAGATGCCCATGATGAGGACGTAGCCGATGCGCGTGCCGATCTTGTCGACGATGCGCCCGGCGGCGAGCAGGCCGATGGCGTAGGCGAGCTGGAAGGCGTCGACGATGTATCCGTATGCGATTTCGGTCAGACCGATAGTGTGCGCGAGGGTCGGCTTGAGCAGCGCAATGACCTGGCGGTCCATGTAATTGATTGAGGTGGCGAAGAAGAGCATGGCGCAGATCGTCCAGCGCACTCGGCCAATGCGTGTCCCGATAAGGTCCGTCGCCTGTGCGGCATCGTCCTCGGTCTGACTCATGCGTGTTTCTGTCTCGCGAGCCATGCCTATAGTTTGTACGCGTTTCGAACCAAATTGTAAGTAAGGTTGTGTGCAAGGTCGAACGCTTCGTCCTTCTCGAGCCGGTGTTCGATCACGAGCTTTGCGAGAAAGGCGCAATCTATGCGCCGTGCCACATCGTGACGCGCCGGAATCGAAAGGAATGCGCGTGTGTCGTCATTAAATCCGACGGTGTTATAGAAGCCCGCGGTCTCGATGACGCACTCGCGGAAGCGCAGCATGCCTTCCGGGCTGTCGTAAAACCACCATGGAGGC